>NZ_DAMBQF010000002.1:0-221586 GCF_032062245.1 Soonwooa sp. | reverse complement strand
ATTAAAAATTTTAACCTGAAAAATTTGCAGATTAACATAGAACATCGGGGCTAGAATAAGAAATAATAATTTAATTTTACAAATAATAGAAAAATTCTCAGTCAAAAACCAAAAAAGTTTAAAATCATCAATCGCCAACATTTATCAGTTTTCAAAAGCTATGGCTTTTTCAAAAAAAATCAAGAAATTAGCAGAATGGCAAAACTCAAAACCGTCTACTTCTGTCAAAACTGTGGCACGCAATTCCCAAAATGGTTAGGACAATGCACCAACTGTGGCGAATGGAATACACTCGTAGAAGAAGTTGTCGAAAAATCATCGACTTCCAAAAACTATTCTGGCGACAAGAAGCAACATATCATCAACATTATCGAAGTTAATGCGCAAGAAGAACCGCGCATTGCAACACCTAGCGAAGAGCTCAACAGAGTTTTGGGCGGCGGAATTGTCTTAGGATCAGTAACACTTATCGGTGGCGAACCAGGGATTGGGAAGTCAACTTTGCTGTTACAATTAGCCTTGAAGATGCGCAAAAAAGTTTTCTATGTTTCGGGGGAAGAAAGCGCTTCGCAAATCAAAATGCGGGCGGACAGATTAACCGACTTACAAAACCCAGAATGTTATCTTTTTACAGAAACGTCGGTGGACAAAATCCTGCACGAAGCCAAAAAATTAAAACCCGATTTCATCATTATCGATTCGATTCAGACTTTGCATTCTAGTTTGATAGAGAGTTCGCCGGGGACAGTTTCTCAGATTAGAGAATGCTCTGGAGAAATTATAAAATTTGCGAAAGAGACCAGCACACCAGTATTTTTGGTAGGTCACATTACGAAAGATGGACAAATTGCGGGACCTAAAGTGCTAGAACACATGGTCGATGTTGTCCTTAATTTTGATGGCGATAGGAATCACCTTTTCCGATTATTACGCGCCAACAAAAACCGTTTTGGATCCACCGCAGAAATCGGAATCTACGAGATGATTTCTCAAGGTTTAAAAGAAATTAAAAACCCATCCGAAATATTAATCACCAAAAAGTTCGAAGAACTTTCTGGCAACGCCGTAGCGGTGACTTTGGAAGGCAATCGTCCGATGTTATTAGAAATTCAGGCTTTGGTGAGCACCGCAGTCTATGGTACGCCACAACGTAGTTCGACTGGTTTTGATGCCAAACGATTGAATATGCTTTTAGCAGTTTTAGAAAAAAGAGCAGGTTTTCAATTGGGTGCGAAAGATGTTTTCCTCAACATTACAGGCGGAATAAAAACCGACGACCCAGCTTTAGATTTGGCGGTCATAGCTTCTATCCTTTCGTCTAATGAAGATTTTGCGATTTCGGAGAAGTATTGTTTTGCTGGAGAAATTGGTTTGAGCGGCGAAATTCGTCCGATTCCACAAGCTGAACAACGCATTTCGGAAGCGGAAAAATTAGGTTACGAAAAGATTTTTGTTTCCAACCTTAACAAAATTCCGAAGCGTAAATTTGGGATTAAAATAGAAGAAGTCGGGAAAATAGAAGATTTCCACGAACGATTGTTTTAGGTTTTATTTTAAATTGAAACTAAAAAATATTTAATAAAAAAGCTTCTTCACAAAGTTTGAAATTTTTTAATTAAACTAAAAAAGCTGCCCAAATATTGAGCAGCTTTCATTATTTAAAAGAAAAATATCAAATTAGTTTTTAACTAATTTTTTCTGATAAGATGCTTTGTCCGTTGTAATTTTAAGAACATAAACACCTTTTGCAAGACTTCTTACATCCAATTGATTATTCAACAATGGCAATTCTACACGTTTTCCTGATAAGTCATATACTTCAACATTTGTTACTTTATCCGTAGATTTTAAACTAACAAAATCCGTCACTGGATTTGGATAAATTTGAAGATCAACTTTAGAAACGTGATCAGTCGCTAAGGTCGAAGAAGAAATCGTCATGGTATGATCTAGAACTTTTCCGTTTGAGTTAAAACTAAGTGTCAACGTCGCTGTCCCTGATGTAATCGGCGTAATAACCAACTCATCATTTTCATTAATTTCCGCCGAAATAATTGCGTTTTTACTAATAGATTTAATACTTACAACAACGTTTGCGCCGATATTATCCTGATCTGTTACTTTATTTTTAAGATCAACTGTCGTAACAGAATTCACCGTCAAACTACTTGGTACATTGCTATCTAAAATTGGTTCAAAAACGTCTGGGAATACCGTCATTGCAGGGAACCAATAGTAATCGTTAAGCGTTTGCGTTTTGATTAATGCGCCCGTTGTATCATAAGTATGAATCCAGTTTTTTTGATAATGCGCACCGTAACCACTTTCTGTAGTATTCAGAATTAATTTATCAGAAACTGGGTCAACTCGTAATGCAGCACCATAAGGAATTTGTTTGTAAGTCCCCGTCTGTCCTGGGATTGCTGCAAAGTTTTCATTAAAAGTTTTAGTTGTAACGTCGAATTTTACAATCTGTGTTCCAGACGCCCATTCACTTTTAGAATTAATCCAATACAAAGCATTTTGTTGTGTACTTGCTGAAAAGCTTCCTGCATTCCAAGCGCCCCATGACGCAATGTATTTTGTTGTCGGAATAGCGTATTCTGTCGTTGCAAAAGTTGTTGGATTAATATTAACCAACTTTTGATTCTGAATCGCCCAAACACTTCCATCTTTAGCCTGTGCAACCGAATGGAAAGATCCTGGAATGGTTGTTTTTAAAGTATGCGTTTTAGGATCGATGATTAAAACACCACCATTTTGTTTAACCACAAAAACATACTGAGAAGTTCTTATCATATTTCCTATTTGGCCAGAATAAGTGGCACCACCACCAGTACCAGCAATCAAATCACCAACTTTCATATTTGCAATATCAAACAAGAAAACACCATTAGCAGCACCAATATAACCAGTATTTTGATCAACGCCGACAAAGGATCTTCCATCGCCACCGCCGATATTATCGAAACTTGCAATCTTCTCCATAGTTTTTGCATTAGCAACGACTAATCTTCCACCAGGTGTGTATTGCGTATCTCCTCCGTCCGACTCTTGTTTAGAAATAAAATAAAATTTATCGCCATAGATGGTACCATATTGTGTTGTTGCACCGAAAGCTTGGTTATTATTTTTTTCGCTGTAAACACGATAATAAACTTGATCATTTTCGCCAACAAAGTTAACCGAACCATTGGTATGCCCAAACCACTCTTCGTTCACCATAAAGAATCCTTTGGTAAAATCTGCTTGTGAAGAATATACAGAAACTGGCGTGAAAGTGCTTGAAATTTCTTGAGGATTCATATCGACATTGTAATTCCATAAATCCCAAGAACCATTTACCAACTGACGACTCGTCGCTCCAAGACCAGAATATCCAAAATCATCCGTCGCCGAATCTTTAACCCAATAAGACCAATAGCCTTGGTACCAACCAGATTGCCAGTGATCATTAGCATCAACAGCTTTGTAGTCGTCAAAATCATAAGCTGTAGTATTAATAATACCATCCAAAGGATAAAGCGGATATGTTGTATTGTTGTTTTTGTACAAACCAATTGTTCCTTTACCATCTAGGTCAAAGCCCATACCACCAATTGCTGAACCGTATTGAGTCCCCTGATAAAGCAATGTATAAAAACGTTTGTCAACTTTTGCAATGGCTTTTATCATATCTTCGCCAGTTGCATTACCATCCCAACGGAATCCCCAAACGAGAGCATCAGGATTTTTTTGATCATTCCACTGGATGGCTAACACCGCTTTGTTAGATCCAGTCCCAACCCAATAGACAACGTCGTCCATTGTAAAATTGCTATTCTTAGATTGTTTTTTCGACATTATGTTTTTGACCTCCGATCGAGGAACGCCTTGCACTGTAACTTGAGCATTAACAGAAAATGCAAAAAGAAACAGCAAAAAGAAAAGATACATCTTTCTCATAAGTACTGATTTTTATTGTTTGTTTTTAATTTTATTTAAAATGTAAGTTATAAGCTCCTGCCACTTCTGTCGAAACTTCGCCTAGCCAACCAGCTTCTTGATTGATACCTGTATATACTTTCACGAAATCGATACCCGGAAGTTTAACATAGTTTCCATACTTATCAACCGCCCAAGAGATATCGATATTGGACGCATCATCATTATTTGGTGCGTTGTCAGCATAACCATACGCATAAGATTTACCAACCCAATAGGTGCCTGTGCCGCTTTGATCATAGAAGTTATCCTTAAGGCGAGTTCCTTTTAAAGAATAAGACATTTCTGAAAACCATAAAGGATAATAGCTTTGCGCATGGAAGGTATTTCGAGTTTTAAAACCAGAAACACCTCGGTTATCTTGCCATTTGATATACTGTGTGTCGGTCTGCCAGAACTCAGTGCCAGGAACGGGCACTTTATTTTCATCTGGTTTGAAGTAAGTAATTTCGTAATTTTTAGTAGTAGTATCTTTAAAATACTCGCTACCTGCAATCTCATACCACTCATCTTCATCGGGTTTTCCATTTTTATTTCGATCGTAGGCCACCATGATAATGCCAGGTTCGCAAGAGCCAGCTCTTTCTTCGATTGCTTCATTTCCCCAAAAAGCATTTCCTAGAATTTTGAAATCTCGTCCATCGTAATTCGGAATGGTATGATCAAAACCAAAAACCACATATCCTCCAAAGCCGCCCAAAGTCACCATGGTCGAATTACCACCAACCAAAGATTCTTTGGCTTTTTTAATCATTTTCTCTTGAGTGTCTCCAATGGCATACTCTGGAATTTCGTTAATGAATTGACCAACCGCAGGTCGATAATCGAAAACATCAGCAATATATTTACTATAGGATTTCAATTCCTTATTGACGATAATTTGGGATGTATATTTTTTAGAAACACCATTCGTTTCGGCAGTTAAAGTCAACGCATAATTCTTGGCATACCGCGAAATAAACTCGAGTTTGGGTACATCTTTAGCAATGATGGAATCATAAACCACTTCCTTGTTATCAACTATTTTCTTGGCACTAATGCTCCAAGTAAGTTTTGAATTCAAACCTAATTTTGAATCGATATCCAAAACGCGATAACGACTAACCGAATATTGATCGTCCAAAGTTTTTCCTGGTAGACTTACTCCGTTATCAACTTCTTCACGATCCGACTTACAAGCGACAAGTCCAATTAGCAGGCTGCTTGCAAAACCTAAAGTCAAAATTTTTATAGAATTTTTTCTCATAATACATTAGATGTTATTTGTACAGAAAAACAAAATGCGCAGGGATATTTCCGGCTTCTGTTTTCCATTTGAATTTTCCATTTTTATCAAAACAATACACAAAACCCATCGATACATAATTGCGAGCATCCGTCATATAGATATCTTCCGTAATAGGATTTACTGCAATACCATAAGGCGTTTTTATAGCGTCGGCATAAGTAGGTTCGATGATGTTTTTAGAAATAATTTGTTCGGTTTTAACATCGATAATTCCGAAAGATTTGGTGTAGGTGTGCGTGTTGTAATTAAACTCGTTACCATAATAATAGAGTTTGTCATTAACAATCTTCATTTCGCTGACAGCCACGCCAAAATCTTTTTTAACCTGTCCAGAAACAGGATCAAGCAAATACAAACTCGATGGAATTGTGTAATAATCGCCACGAGAACTCACGTACAAATCGCCGTAATTATCTTTTTCGATATGGTGAAGATTAATCGCAACATCTATTTTTCTTAATTCTTTAAATGTCGTTAAATCCACTTCCGATAAGGTTTTGTCATAATTCGGAAAACGATAACCACCTGAATTGGCGACATAAAGTTTATTACCGATAATTTGCATTTCCTCTGGTTGATAACCAACAGTCACCTCTCTTGTAATCGCCAAAGAAAGCGTGTCTATCTCAGCGACTTTACCAATCGGCGCATTGGGATCTAACACGACTGGACCTGCATAACTGCTTGCATAAGCCTTCCCATCTTTGAAAGCCATATAACGACAGTTCTGAAGTTTAATCGTTTTAATACGTTTGGCAGTCTTCGCATCGAGAACTTCAATTTTATTGGAAACATTGACCACGACATACATTTTGCTGCCGTAGATTTTAATATCGTTACCCACATCACCCAATTCTTTAACCACTTCGGGATTAATATCAGCATAGATATTTCGGTGATACGTTCCCGTTGCATAGTCGAAGTAATCCAAAGTGGATTTATTACTTCCCATATTGCCTTCATTTAAAAGATAAAAACCTTTGATAGCGGTATTTTGAGGTGGTTCTAAACCAGATTCTACTTCGGGGCGCACAATAACATCATCCGTTCGACAAGAGAAAATCAACAATAAAAGTGAAAATAAAAAATAGATTTTTAGATGTTTCATAAGGTGTAATTTAGGATGAGACGGAAACTTCTGCCAGGCATCGGAAAATTGATAACCACGTCATAATACTGATTGAAAATATTGTTCATCTCCACACTTGCTTTAAACTGATGCTGCTTCCATCGGAAAATCTTTTGCACCGACAAATCGTGTGTATACCAAGGTTGCACATAGTTGTACTGAATATTATCTTGGTTAACATCATAACGCTCGCCAACATACATTGTACTGTAGTTAAAACTCCAGTCTTTATAATCCGCCATCATCGTAAAAGTCCCACTGTGCCACGGCGTATACGGAATTTGATTTTTATAAAATGTATCCTCAGGATCGCTAGCATCCTGCGCGTTTTGATACGTGTAAGAAAGCAATGGTCTTAGTTTTACATTTCCAATTTTGAAAGTGGATTGTAGGTTAACGTCAACACCTCGGATCTCTACACGACCAAGATTCATCATCAACCAACGGAACATACTGCCATTAGGCGCAGCTACAATTTTGTCCTGAACTTCATTATAATAGCCGTCAACTTTTAAATAAAATTCTTGAAAAACATCATTTTTAAAACGTTTATGATAGGTAAAACCAAGGTCATATTGCGTGGTATATTCAGGTTTCAGATAGGTATTCCCAATGTTGGTGTAATACAAATCATTAAACGTTGGCATTCTAAAAATCCGTTTGTAGAAAGTTCTTAACGTTAAATCTTTAGTATTGAAGGGCTGATAAGCAGCATAGAAAGCAGGCGTCCACTCTCGTCGGTCTGGAGATTTCGCATTTTTCTCAACATTTTCGTGCACGAAAGTTCCTAGAAGACTTCCCATAAAACGCAGTCGATTCCATTGATAAGTCGACGCTAAAGCCACCAAATTGGTATAACGTGTAGGGTATGAAAAGTTGATTAAATTGGCATCTAAATTATTAAACTGGAAATCACCATTTAAGCTGATATCCCAACTCGGTGTAATCGTGTAGATGTTAGAAGAACTAACGTAAACTTCACGTTGGATGTAAGAATTCTCGAATCTGATCACATATTCTGTACGCACCGTGTCCGCATAATACGTGTAATCGTAAGCGAACTTGGCTTTAAGTTGGGTTTCGAATTTTGGAAAAAGTTTCTTTCTAAAAGTGCCTTGCACAAAGTAATTGTCATCCGTCATCCTAGAACCACGAGCACCAAATCTACCGTTAACAATGGCCGCAGGAATGCCACGGTTAGAGTTATAGGCGTAACCACGAATATTCCAAGTTCCGTTACGGATTATTCCATTTATTGTGGTTTCAAAACGTTTGGCTTTAATATCCGAATCTTGTCTTTTTGCAATCGTGTCATACGCAATCGCGCCATCTGGATATCTTTTGAAATAGCGAAAATTATACACGCCATCACTTTCCAAATATTCAGAACTAAAACTAAACGCAATTTTGTCTGACAATTTTTGCTCTAGCCTAAAAGAAGGATTAAATAATTGTATCGTGCCATTTTTGAGACGAATAGAAAGATTTGTTTTTTTGTTTCCAGTAAACGAAGGTGTTTTGGTTTGAAGATAAATAGCACTTGCAGAAGCAAAATCCTTTGCCGGTTGGAAGATTTCACTTTTTTGACCATTATATAAGGAAATACCTTCGAGATCATCTAAAGAATAACGCCCCAAATCGACCAAACCATTTTGTGCATTTCCGAGCTGGATACCATCATAAAAAACGCCAACATGTTGGCTTCCCAAACTTCGTACATTAATAGTTTTTAGACCACCAACGCCGCCATAATCTTTGATCTGGACTCCCGAAAAATAACGTAAAGCATCCGCAACCGATTGACTGCTCAAGCGTTGCAAGTCTTCTCCACTTAAGGTTTGTGCAGGAATTACATCTTTCAAATCGCGTTTGAAAAGAATAACTTCCGTGATTTCTTTTTTGGAAATACTATCTTTACTCTGTCCAAAAACTAAAGACATCACAAAAAAAGCCACAAGAAATGCCGCTTGAAAAACCGATAAAAAAAGTCGTGTCACCATTAGCTCATTTAGAATAATGATGACGCTAATGGAAAATAAGAATACAAAGCAACAGCGCAAAAACTGCACAGTAACTTCGTTGTTCTAGGCTTTATTCCACGAAAGCGTCAAACGTTAAACATACTGGCAGGTCTTCTGACTTACTTCATTTTTGGAATCCTTCCCATTCTAAGAACAGTGGATATTGTTACCAAAAACCTTGCGTGAAGCTTACAGCAGCGGGTCTGTCTGGGATTTTCACCCAGTTCCCTTTTAAAGCTTTTTATAGCTCACCAGTTTTGCAAAAGTATTAAATTTTTATTAAACAAGAAAGCCTTTTTCGTTAAAGTCCAAAATCACAAATAATTTTCCTAATTTTTAAATTATTCTAGAAAAATTTATCTAATGTAATAACATTTGCTTTGTACAAAAACAGCATTTAAAAGAAATAAATTACTTAAATTGTATTTACTTTTATAACACAAAAAATCGCACAAACATTATAATGAATTATCTTGCACACTCCTATTTATCCTTTACTGACGGGCAACTTGTCGGGAATATGATTGCAGATTTCATCAAAAATAATGAGCGCGAAAATTTCCCTTTAGAAATTCAAAAAGGCATCAAACTACATCGCGCCATTGATAGTTTCACCGATACACATCCAGCAATTTCGCAAGCAAAAAAAGTATTTAGTCCTTTGGTAAGGCTTTATGCAGGGGCTTTTGTTGATGTTGCGTTCGATTATTTTGTGGCGCACTCTATTTCGGATGGAGCACTTTTTGAACATTCCCAAAAAGTCTACAAAACACTTTGGCAATATGAAGAATGGCTTCCAGAAAATTTTAAAATTATGCTCAAAAAAATGGAAGAAGACAATTGGTTGTACAATTATCGCGAAGATTGGGGCATCAAATTTAGCACGAAAAATGTCCTCAACAAAGCCAAATATTTGGAAAAAGACATTCCCGTTTTTGAAGCATTTTTGAGCCATAAAAAAGAAATCGGAAAAGAATTTGAGATTTTCTTTCCCGATATTAAATCTTATCTCGATACTTTGGATTTAAAAATTTAAAGCTTCGACAAATATCTTTCTTCGATAATATTAAGATGATGAATATTGTGACCAACAATCAGTTTTCCGATAGTTTCAACACTTAAAGCATTGCCGTTGGCTGCACCTTTTAGCTGCAAAACTTCTTCTGACAAATCATCAAAAAATAAGATACTTCCTTTTCTGACAAAAGAAAATTCGTCGATGAGGTTTTCCAGGCTTCTATCATTTGCATGAGAATTTTTAGCCCAAAGTTCTTCATCAAAACCTGGCAATTCTGTTTGATCTTGCCTTGCAAAAGTCATGGCACGATACGCAAATACTTTCTCGGTATCTATTAAATGTTGTAATAATTCTTTGAGTGTCCACTTGCCATTGTCATAAGCAAAAAGTCCTTGTTCCTCAGTCAAATCACTGAAAATACCAAAAGTTTTTCCGCCCGAAGTGTCTAGAGCATCAATCCATTCTTCATCTGGAACCAAATCCAAATAACGTTGGATGTATTTTTCGAAATCTGTCATAGTTATAGTTTTTGAATATTATTTAAAGATAACAATTATTCGTTAACCCATTCGAAAAAATTAACTTCATCATATTTTTTGAAGCCACAGGAAGGATATAATTGGTTACCAATTTCGTTTTGCTTACCTGTTTCCAGCAACATTCCACATGCATTTGTATCGCGACAAAGCTCTTTGGCTGCTTCTAGTAGAGCTTTAGAATAAGATCTTCCTCTGTAATTTTCATCGACAAATAAATCGTTTAGCAACCAATATCGCTGCATTCTTGTAGACGAAAAAATAGGAAATAATTGTACAAAACCTACCAAATTATTCTCGAATTCCGCAACAAAAATTTCGGATTCTTTATTTTTTATTCTTTCTGTTAAAAAGCTTTTTGCAGCTTCGATATCCGAGTTTTTATGATAAAATATTCGATAGCTGTCAAATAATTTTGACAGAGCATCCAAGTCTTTTATATCAACTTTTCTAATCATCTTAATCTGTTAAATCGTCTTCTGAATCGGCATCTTCGTCATCTTCGAATTGCTCCAAATAATATGAAAACGTAAAGCCTTCAACCTCTTCTTCTGCATCTTCCAAAGTTGTTAAAAGGTCTTCAAAAGTCTCCAATTGATCAACTGTCATATTGACAAATTCGATATGAAGAGGCATTTCTAAATCGCCCGAAATAACGTCGTACAAAGCATCTAGATTATCTCCAAAATAATCAGGAAGCGTTAATTTAGTTTTTAATTGAGCATAAAAATCTTCGTAGTCTCCCAAATCTACAAAGTCGATATATATTGTTTTTTCCATAGTATTAAAATTTCCAATGTTTTGTTTTTAAATTCCTACCAATGATTGAATTAAAATTTTAACTTCTTTCTTGTCAAGTTTTGAAACTTCTTTCTCTTTTTGGCAAGAAAATAAAACCAACACGACAATTAACCATCGCATTATTGTTCTTGAAAAGTTTTGTAATGATCGGTTGTTACGAAGATTAAACCATCGTTGCTAAAAACAACTCTGTCAGCATTTCGACGTCCACAATTGTAGTTGAGATCGGCTTCGTAATAGTTACGTCCTTTTTGCGTTGGCAGATTTTTTTCACGGTTCGTGAATTTGTCTCCGCCGATAGCTCTTCCTGGCAAAACATCACAAAGATTTCCTTTGCTAGCTTCCCAACCAGAAGATTTTGCTGCTTTCTTAGTGATATAATAATCAGGAAGTTTTTGATGCGTTTTAAGATAAGCTACAACAACCGATTGTTTTGTCAGCTCATCAATTGATTGTCCGCTATAATTATTAGAAGACTTTTTGTTATCGTTTTCAGTTCCTTTTTGGGGATTTTTTTCTTGATTAAAATCTGAATTTTGACGATTAGCATTTGTCGTAATTTCAGTGTCTACAGCTTTGTCAGATTTTGGTGGATTAATGACATACATCACCGCAATACCCGCCAAGGCGCCAAAAAAGAAGAATAAAAAGGTTTTAAGTTTTGGATTCATTAAAAAAAATTAAGATTTATACTCCTCTGGAATATCACAAATTGGGATGGGATTAACCTTGTGCAAGGTTGCACGATGCATCTTTTGATACTTTTCGAAGACTTCACGTTGTCTTCCTTCAAAATGATCAGGTGTTAAACTTTGATCTTGCTCCATCGCCCACTCCAGTTCTGGATAAGTTGCACCAATCTGCTGCTCGTCGGTTCTTTCACCGTCCCAAAGACCGTCCGTTGGTATCGCTTTTTGGATACTTTCGATAATGTCAAGATGCCTCGCTAACTCATAGATTTGTGTTTTGTACAAATCAGCAATTGGCGAAATATCAACACCGCCATCGCCATATTTTGTGAAAAATCCGACACCAAAATCTTCAACTTTGTTCCCAGTTCCTGTTACCAAAAGTCCATGAATTTGTCCATAATAATACAACGTCAACATCCTAAGTCGCGAACGAGAATTGGCTAAAGCCAATTGCTCTGCTGGGAAATCTTGGTCTTTAACATCAACCGTTTTTTGGAACGTATCAAATGTCGGCGTCAAATCCACACGAAAACTTTCAACATTAGAAAATTTTGATTTTAGATCTTCGATGTGATCTTGCGCACGATTGACTTGATCTTCTTTTTGACGAATTGGCATTTCTAACAACAAAACTTTAAGACCAGTTTTTGCAGCCAACATCGACACAATGGCAGAATCTATCCCGCCAGAAACGCCGACTACAAAGCCTTTCATCCCAGAATTTTGTGCGTAATCTTTCAGCCAGTTAACAATATGATTAATTATTTTTTCGGATTGCATTTTATTTATTTTATTTAAATTTTAATTCGGTTTCGAAGTCATTTCATACCAAAAACAATTGCCATCAGGTTCTGTAAAAGTTCCAGTTTTAGTAAAACCTAATTTGGTAAGAACATGATTGGAAGCACCATTTTCGGAATGTGCGTAAGCGTAAAGATTTTTAAGTTTCATCTCATCAAAAAACTTATCAACAAAGGCTTTTCCTGTTTCGGAAGCGTAACCTTTCCCCCAAGTTTCGGGAAGAAAACGATAACCCAATTCGTAAAAATCTTTGAAACCATTAATTTCGGAATCGTTAAATTTTAATCCACTCCAACCCACTAACAGTCCAGATTCTTTTTCTACAACAGCAAATCTGCCAATGCCAAAACGCTGATATTGATTACGAATCATCTCTATAACTTTCACAGATTCTTCTTGCGCGGTTAAAGCAGGCATCCCGATGTACTTCATAACTTCTGGATTACTGTCCAAAAGATACAGTCTATCAGCATCTTGCAATTCTAAAGGTCTTAAAATTAATCTTTCGGTTTCGAAGGTGTTGAGCAACATTAAAATTCTTATTTTTGTGGTTTCAAATTCTTGAGTAAAATTAAAGATTATTTTCTAGCCTACTTTAGAGAAAATTTGATTTTTAAAAGAAAGTTTACAAAAGTATCTAAAAAATGAAAAAACTTATAGTAAGTCTATCGATAATCGCTTGTCTGTTTGGTCTTAACTCTTGTAAAAAAGATGCTGAAAAACCGCAATGGGAACAGGAAGTTAAAAACCCGATACAGAAAATTGATTTGGTGGACATTTCGGAAAAGTTATACGACCCGAATGTGAGTATGGAAGATTTTAAGAAAGATTTTCCGTGGTTCCAAGGGACGGTTCCAGACAATGTTTTTGTAGAACGCAGAAAAGATCCTGAGGAAATAAAAATCTATAAAGACGCCATTTCGAAAATTGATAAGGCTAAACTTAATAAAGATTTAGCTGCACTTTTTTCGCATATTAAAACGTATTTCCCGAACTTTAAAGCGCCAAAAGTTTTCCTGTATTCAACCGCAGTTTATTACGAAAGTATGCTGGCTCCTATTTTTTATAAACCCGAAGAAAACTATCTATTCATAGATGTTTCGGCTTTTATGGGAATGGATAACAAAGCTTACAACGGTATCGATAAGTATATTCAAAAATCAATGAATCCTAGTAATATCGTCCCAAAAGTGTCAATGTCTTTTGCTGAACAAATGGTGCCGAGAAAACCGACGGAATCAAAATTTATTGATGAATTGGTATACAATGGGAAAATCCAGATTTTGCAAGATATTTTCTTACCTGAAACGCCTGATTTTTTAAAAATAAATTACACCAAAGAACAGGAAGAATGGAACATTGCAAACGAATTTAACATTTGGAATTACTTTGTTGAAAACGATTATCTCTTTAAATCTGATCCCGAATTGGCTGGACGATTTATCCAACCAGGACCATTTTCTAAATTCTATACAGAAATCGATAAAGATAGTTCGCCACAAGTTGGTGTGTGGACGGGATGGCAAATCTGTAGAGAATATTTAGCGAAAAATCCAAATGTCAAAATCCCTGAATTTTTAAACAAAAACGCCACCGATATCTTTAACGGATCTGGCTACAAACCAAAAGAAATTAAATAAATTACATACAATGAGAAAGACCCAAATAACTATAAATGTGGAACTTGACGAAAACCACGTTCCCGAAAAAATGACTTGGAATGCTGAAGATGGGGGCATTAATGCGCAAGAAACTAAAGCAACGATGATTTCGGTTTGGGATGACAACGCAAAGGAAGCACTTCGTATCGATCTTTGGACGAAGGATATGCAAGTAGACCACATGAAGCAGTTTTTTCACCAGATTTTGGTGTCGTTAGGTCACACTTATCAACGTGCAACTGGCGAAGATGATGTAGCAGAATGGCTAGGTGAAGTCGCTGAAGAATTTGCAGTGAAGTCAGCAATTAAGTAGTTTAGATTAAGGATTAAGGATTAAGGATTAAAGATTTGTATTTTTAGTTTTTAGCAAAATTAATTCATAATTCATAATCGATTTTAAAATAATAAAAAATAAAAAAAATATGAAATTCAATACAAAAGTGATCCACGGTGGACAACAACACGAGCCACACACAGGATCTGTTAATGTACCCGTATTTTTAACATCAACATTTGCGCAAAAAAGTCCAGGTCAACTAAAAGCTGGCTACGAATATTCTAGAGGTGCAAACCCAACACGTCAAGCTTTGGAAGATGCTTTGGCTTCTATCGAAAATGGTGCAAGAGGTTTAACTTTCGGATCAGGATTGGCTGCGATTGATTGTGTTCTAAAATTACTAAGTCCTGGTGACGAAGTGATTGCAGTTGACGACCTTTATGGTGGAACTTACAGAATGTTCACAAGATTATTTGACAAATATCAGATTAAATTCAGTTTTGTAAACTTTGACGAAGTTGATACGATTAAAGATGTAATCACAGACAAAACAAAATTGATTTGGTTAGAAACACCAACCAATCCTTTGATGAAATTGGTGGATATAAAAGCGGTAACTGATTTAGTAAAAGGAAAAAATATTTTGGTAGCTGTTGACAATACATTTGCGACACCTTACATCCAAAGACCAATTGATCTTGGTGCTGACATCGTAATGCATTCTGCGACTAAATATCTAGGTGGACACTCTGACGTTGTTGCTGGTGCTTTGGTTGCAAAAACACCTGAGTTGGGCGAACAGCTTCACTTTATCCAATTTGCAAGTGGCGGGATTTTGGGTCCACATGACTCTTATTTGGTATTAAGAGGGATCAAAACTTTATCTCTTAGAATGCAACGTCACAGCGAAAACGGTGTTAAAGTCGCTGAGTTTTTAGAAAATCATCCTGCGATTGATAAAGTATTCTATCCAGGATCAAAAAATCATCCACAATACGAATTGGCTAAAAAACAAATGGCAGAATTCGGAGGTATGGTTTCTTTCACTTTTAAATCAGGTAAAAAGGAAGATGCTATTAAGTTTTTAGAAAATCTAAAAGTTTTCACATTGGCTGAATCTCTTGGTGGTGTAGAATCTCTTGCAAATCATCCTGCGTTAATGACACATGCTTCTATCCCAGCGGAGAAACGTGCAGAACTTGGCATCACAGATGATTTGGTAAGATTAAGTGCTGGTATCGAAGATATCGAAGATCTTATCGCTGATCTTGAGCAAGCTCTGAAGTAGGTTTTGGTTGATGGTTGATGGTTGATGGTTGATGGTCAAAATTAATCTTTTAATCGTTTAATCGTTTAATTAAAAAAATAAAATCCCGAATCAAATAAATGATTCGGGATTTGTTTTAAAGTAATATGAAGAAAAAAAAGCTTTTGTGTTTAATTTCTAAAATACGTTGGATTAGTTACCAGCATCAGCTACGTCAAAACTATTAAGTCCAGTCCATCCTTTTGCCCACTCTGGCAATGCAGTACCGTTACCAGCACCTCTAGCATCAGCACTCTTTGTGAAAGCTTTAGATAAATCTGGATTTGGGTTAGCTGTTGTTGCTTTCGCTTTCCATTCTGTACCAACATTTACAAAACGTACATTGTTAATTTTTGTACCGCTATTGAACCAAGTATAAGTTCTATCCGTTTCGAAATCTAAACCTGTTTGAAAGTTTGCGATAACGATATTATCAAAACTACCTTGAGATCCTGCTCTGATTTTCATACCTTGAGATTCTGCACCTGCAGTATTTCCGATGAAAGTAGCATTTTTAACTGTTGGGTTAGATACACCACCATTAGCACCATTAGTTGTGTTAGGATCTGTATCTTGGCTATCTGCTTCGATACCTCTGTTACCTGGCTCAACTGCACCCATAAATGCTTTCATTCTTGCAGCATAAAGATAATCTACAGTACCACTCCAGCTTTCTGTCCAGTCAAAAGAATCGTCTCCAACTCCTGTTACTACAATGTGATCAACATTAACGTTACCACCAAACATCTCTACACCATCATCAGCACCATTAGTTACATATACATAAGAAACTGTTGTTCCGCTACCAACACCAAATAATGAAAGACCGTTAAATTCTTTCTCTGGGTTGTATTTATAACCTGAATCTTTAATAACTACATACTTAATAACACCTGAGTTATCAGCTTTATCTGTTCCTCCGTATGTTAAATCTCCTAATTCTGAAGTTGAAGTTCCAGCAGCACTTCTGTTAGATGGTGCATTACCTAAAACTACGATACCTCCCCAATGTCCTTGCTTATGTGCTGTACCTTCGAATACAACTGGCTTAGCAGCAGAACCATTGATGAAAATTTTAGCTCCTCTTTCTACGACTAGATAATTAGCACCTTCAGCTACTTTAATCTGTGTACCTTCAGGGATTGTAAGAGAAGCTCCCGCTTTAACTGCAACTTTACCTGTAATGGTATATACTTTAGCTGGATCTAATGTTACATTTTTTGTAATATCACCTTTAAAGTTATTTGCATCGATACCAGAGTTATCAATTACTACTGGATCATCATTGTTCTTATCATTACAAGATACCACTACTGCTGTTGTAGACGCTACTAATGATAAACCAAGAATAGCTTTTAAAAATGTTTTTTTCATTTTACTTAGATTTTAAATATTTACTTTTAATTATTTTGAAAATTTGTATGTTAAACTAAGGCCAACTTGACGACCTCTCGTATAATCTTTATGGATGAAAGTTCCGGCATCATTAATCTGTTCAATTTTAGAATGCGGATTTAGTAGATTTTTGCCGCTAATCCCGATACCTATTTGTTTTAGCGAAAAATTGATATTAACATCTAAGATATCTTTTGCAAGCTCATAGAAGTCACCAACTTTGTTAGTACCGATAGAGTAAAGATTTTTACCTATACGAGAGTAAGAAACAACTAGATCAAGAGTATTATCGCCACCCCACTTATAATTATATCCAACATTAGCATTAGCTAAGAATTTTGCAACACCTTGCACATCATTTTCTAATTTGCTGAACTGTGCAGTTTTTCCGTTGTTTTCTTTAGCTAGTTCGGTTTCATTTTTTAGCTCTTGTTTCGACTGCATAAATGTTCCGTTCACAAAAGCATAAATTTTTGATTTGTCCCAACTAAAGATATCCTTTCTAATTTCTGCTTCAGCACCATAGATATAACCCCAATTTGCAATATTGAAAAATGTCATATCACTTGGAGAAGCAGAAGAATATGTACTTCTACCGATTGGGTTTTGGATGTACTTACCAAAAGCTGTCAAAGAGATTATCTCTCCAGTTTTCGGGAAAAACTCCCATTTAAGATCCGCATTATAATTATCTGAAGGATACAAATATGGATTACCATATACGTTAGCAGTTACATCATAATAAGCAATCGGGATCAGCTCTTTTGGTTGAGGTAATGTATAGGTTTTAGAAGCTGAGAATCTCAAGTTTTGTCGATCATTTATGCTATATTTAGCATTAAGTGCTGGCAAAAACTTATTGTATTGTTTTTTTCTTGTACTGTCATCTAAGATGTCTTTCCAAGCCATATCAAAATCAATATAGTCGAATCTTCCACCGATTTGCAAAGTAAATTTATCTGACAAATTCATATCAAAGTTTGCAAAACCAGACTGGATATTTCTTTTGATAGAATAATTACTTTTTTGAATATTATAAATAAATAAACTATTATTATAAGCATTAATGAAGGCATCAATATCTTGATAATTAACAGGTACTGAGGTTGTGAAGTTCATCCCCAAAGTTGTTTGGTTAAACTGTCTATCCTTGTATGACCCATCATAACCGACAACCAATTTATAATTTTGGTTAAACTTTTTAGTTAAATAAAGATGTCCTAGATAGGTTTTATCTTTTAACTCATCAAAATATCTGTGATTACTAATTGCACTACTTGCCAAGAATTCGTTAGTCTCTGCATTAATAGTATTCTGCATACGATCTGGTCTTTTGCTATTCATCAGGTTAAATGCTAAAGCCCAATCTAAAGTCCAACTACCATTGATGTTATGATTACCGAAAAGCTGATTAATCCAAGTGTCGGTTAACTTATTATCACCTCTGTTAATAATTACATTTCTATCAACGTCATAAGCATAACCATTGTAGATTTTTGCTTCTTGCTGAGATGAATGTATGTAGTTAGTCGTAAATTTTAATTTATTATTCGCGTTAATTTTATAGTCAACATTCAATAACGCTGTTGTGTTCGTTTTATAATCTGACTTCTCAACGTTATAATCTTTGTTAGCATCACCATTTGCGAAGTAGAAACCTTCTTTTCCGATGCTGTACTCGTAAGAATTATCAAATCCTGCATAACCAAACAACATAAACTTCCCTAGTCTTGCACCACCTTCAAAATCCATACTGGTATTAAAAGGATTCTGAGCGTTTTTAAAATTCCATTTCGTTGTGAAAGGATATTTATCGTAAGGACTTCCTGTTCTATAAGTTGCCTCATTAAAACCGAAAAAACCTGGTCCACCATCTTGCATCTTAAAATTAGCCTTATCAAAAGTCTGAAGATTGATAGAACTTCCTAAACCAACTTTGAAATACGGTTTTCCTACATGTGTTTTAGAAACGATATCAATATTAGCACCACCAAAATCACCAGAAAATCTAGGATTATATACTTTATCCAAAGAAAGATACTCGATCATCGAAGTCTTGAAAATCTCTAAATTTATATTCTTGAATTCTGGATTATCCGAAGGAATTTCAAGACCATTAAGAGTTGTACCATTATAGCGATCTCCTAATCCACGAACAAAGATCTGTCCGCTTCCTTCTTGCTTTTGCGTTCCTGTTGCTTTGGTAACTGCTGTTGCCACGTCGCCAACACCTTGTTTTTCTAATTGTACAGAACCAACTCGTTCTATAACTTCAACAGATTTTCTTTGTAAATTGATAAGGTTAGACTCTTTACCTTTTTTGGTGCTACCTTGGATGATGACACCTTCGATATTTTTTGTAGATTTAACAGTGTCGTTTTTTTGTTGAGCTAATAGCATTGTGGTACTTCCTAATAAGAATAATACGCCGATGCTTAGTTTGTTGATTTTCATTTTTACTTACTTACTTTTTTTCTTCGCTGACAAAGGAACTGAAGTATAGCATGAGAATTCGTATTGAAAGATTTAATTAAATTTTAAAAAAATATTAAGAAATTACACTTTATGTTAAATTAATTTTAACATCTGAATTTTACATAAACTTCCGTTCATTTATAGTTAAATTTGCAGTATCGAAAACCAATTTTGGAAAATACAGTTTTATTAAAAAGCCTATTATTCAATAGTTTATAATTTTAAGCTTTTGTAACATTCCAGATTAATTCATTTTGAATCATGAGCATAGAAAAAGCAATAGAATCTTTACAAAACGGTGGCACAATTCTTTATCCAACTGACACAATTTGGGGCATTGGATGTGACGCAACTAATCCTGAAGCGATAAAAAAAGTATTCGACATCAAACATCGCGACGCGAATAAATCCATGATCATTTTGGTCGAAAACGAAAAGAGACTACAAGATTTTGTGGAAGTTCCGGAGATGGCTTGGGAAATTATCGACCTTTCCGAAAAACCAATTACCATTGTCTACGAATCTGCAAAAGGTCTTCCAAAAGAAGCTTTGGCTGAGGATGGATCTATCGGCATACGATTGATTAAAGATGATTTTTGTAAAAAATTAATTTCTAAACTTAATAAACCAATCGTTTCAACTTCAGCAAATCTTAGTGGTGACAAAAGTCCTCTTAAATTCTCAGATATTTCCCAAGAAATAATAGATGCTGTAGATTATGCAGTGGAAGAAAACCGCGAAAAAATCTCTAAATATTCTGGTTCTTCTGTTATTAAAGTTTGGAAAAACGGACAAATTAAAGTCTTGAGAGAGTAAGTTTTTTAATTAAAAAACTTCAGGCGACACCTACGATGTCGCCTGAAGAAAAAATAAACTATGAAAAAAAACTACTACTTTTTACTACCCAATAAATTTTTGATGAGTTAGCTTTTGTTCGATAAAATATTCACCATATTTATACCAAATAAGAAAATCTGCCATCGTTAACAACCATCATACTAATTAGTTATAGCAATTTGACATATTTGTCAACTTTAAGACAAATTATCTGACAACATGACTTTTTCTTATATAAAAATGACAAATCATAATTAAGGAAAGCCTTATCTTTGCAAGCAAATATTTGCGGAAAGCCTTATGAATGTTAATTTAACTCAGAACAAAAATTTAAAACTATTCAAAATCATTTCGGAAGTTGCCCATCGCAACGGTCAATCTGTCTATATAGTTGGAGGTTATGTTCGAGATTTGTTAATGAAACGCAAGGCGCCAACCGACATCGATTTCGTTACAGAATCTTCGGGAATCGAGCTTGCAGAAAGCATTGCGAAAGAAATTAATCCTAAACTAAAAGTTGCCGTTTTCAAAACTTATGGCACGGCAATGTTCCGTCACAACGACCTTGAGCTCGAATTTGTTGGTGCACGAAAAGAAAGCTACAGCGAAGACAGTCGCAAACCCTTTGTAGAAATCGGCACTTTGGAAGACGACCAAAAACGCCGCGACTTCACGATTAATGCGATGGCAATTTCGCTTAACAAAGATAATTTCGGTGAGTTGATCGATCCTTTTAATGGACTTCAAGATTTAGAACAAAAAATCCTTCGCACGCCGCTAGAACCTTTACAGACTTATTCGGATGATCCGCTTCGTATGATGCGCGCGATTCGCTTTGCATCAACACTTGGATTTAATATCGAAGAAAAATCTTTAGAAGCTATAAAAACTGAGGTTGAAAGAATCCACATCGTTTCTATGGAACGTATTATGGTGGAATTCAACAAAATTATGCTTTCCGAAAAGCCTTCAGTTGGACTCAAATTATTGGAAGAAACTGGACTTCTTCAAATTATCTTACCAGAATTAACAGCATTAAAAGGTATTGAAGATGTTGATGGACAAACGCATAAAGACAACTTTTACCACACTTTAGAAGTGGTTGACAATATTTCTGAAAACACTGACAAATTATGGTTGCGTTGGACAGCATTGTTGCATGACATTGGAAAAGCGCCAACGAAAAAATTTGTTGAAGGAACAGGCTGGACTTTTCATGGACACGAATTTTTGGGTTCCAAAATTGTAAAACATATTTTTAAACGTCTTAAACTTCCTTTGAATCAGGATTTAAAATACGTTGAAAAACTAGTCAGAATGCACGCTCGTCCCATTGCTTTGGTGACGGACAATGCTTCAGATTCTGCACTACGACGACTTTTGTTTGATGCTGGCGAAGATTTAGAGGATTTAATTATTCTTTGCAAATCCGACATTACGACTAAAAGTTATGCAAAACAAACCCGTTTTAAAAAGAACTTTGAATATGTCGCAGAAAAAATAAAAGAGGTTGAAGAAAAAGATCATATCCGCAACTTTCAACCACCAATTTCGGGAGAAGAAATTATGGAAATGTTTGACCTCAAACCTGGTCGCGAAATTGGTATTCTGAAAGAAAAAGTTAAAGAAGCGATTTTAGAAGGTATTATTAGTAATGATAAAAAAGAAGCGCGAAATTTTGTTATCGAAGAAGCGAAAAGCTTAGGCTTGAATTTGGTATCCTAAATCAATTTTTCGTCATTTCTTTTTTTATTAAATTTGAATTTTAATACTTTTAAAATCGGAAAATATTTTTCTGTTTTAAATATAAAATTAAACTCTCATGCAAAACTATTTGGATCTCCTAAAACATATTAAAGACAACGGAACTGACAAAACCGATCGCACCGGAACTGGTACTAGAAGCGTTTTTGGTTATCAATTGCGTTATGATTTGTCGAAAGGTTTTCCGATGGTTACGACGAAAAAAGTTCATCTTAAATCGATAATTTATGAGTTGCTTTGGTTTTTAAAAGGTGACACAAATATTAAATATCTAAAGGATAATGGCGTTTCAATTTGGGACGAATGGGCAGACGAAAATGGAAATCTTGGTCCTGTCTACGGCGCACAATGGAGAAGCTGGGAAGGTGCCAATGGAAAAATTGTTGACCAAATAACTGAAGTGATTGACCAAATCAAAAAAAATCCAGATTCACGTAGACTTATCGTTTCCGCTTGGAATGTTGCTGAAATCCCAAACATGGCTTTAGCGCCTTGTCATGCGATGTTTCAGTTTTATGTGGCGGACGGAAAATTGTCGCTGCAACTTTATCAAAGAAGTGCGGATGTCTTTCTAGGCGTTCCTTTTAATATTGCCAGTTATGCGTTGCTTTTGATGATGGTGGCTCAAGTTTGTGACCTGGAAGTTGGCGATTATGTGCATAGTTTTGGTGACGTCCATATTTACAATAACCATTTTGAGCAAGTTGACAGACAATTGGCGCGCGAACCAAAAGCGCTTCCAACAATGAAATTAAATCCAAACATCAAAAATATTTTTGATTTTGATTTTGAAGATTTCACTTTAGAAAATTACGATCCACATCCAGGAATAAAAGCGCCTGTTGCGATATAGGATGCGAAACTTTATATTTTTAATTTTTATTATTTGTTTTCAAAACTGTGCAAAACAAGAAGTAAAAATTACTGAAAATGAAGAATATCCGCCAGTCTTAGTTGATATTTTAGAACCTAGAACAGGCATTATTGATACGCTTCAAGTTCCAAAATATATAAGATCAGAAGTAGCTACAATTTCGAAATTAAATTATTTTTCAGATGGTATATCTGGTAAAGGTGATGTAGAAGAAGATAAGATACCACCCTATTCTACCTTTATTGAACTTAAAAATAAGGCGTCACGAACGGATTTACAAAAACTGACATCAAATAAAAATGATGTTATTGCTTTCTATGCACATCTAGCTATTTCGGAAAATAGCCCAAATGTTATTCCTAAAGTTTTCTCAAATTTCTTAGAAAAAAACAACAAAATATTTTCAAGAAGAGGTTGTCTGGTTGGAGAAGTAGAAACTTCAGAATTATTCTATGATGAGTTTTCGAAATTTAATCTAAGTCCCGAATTGTCAGCGGAAATATCAAAAATTGCGCTACAACATAGAAATACAACAAAATATGTCTTCACATTAGAAAAACGAAAAAAATCTAATTGATAATTGAATTGAGCCCACGGTTTTAAGCGTGGGCTTTTTGTATATTTAATAAAAATCTTCCTATCAAAAATTTGATGATTTTCTAAAACTAAATGGACTACAAATTGTCGAATAAATAACATTTTTTTATAATAGTATTTTGTAACAATTTATCATCTTTGAGCACTTATTTAATAACAATTCAATAAAGAATGAAAAAAACATTCTTCATCATTTTTGCTGTTTTCTGTGTGTTAATCGGACTTTATCCTTTGATTTATGTTTTCCTAGATCGAAGTTTTGGACTACTTCGGTTTAAAGATCAAGAAGTTTTACAAAATCTATTTTGGAATATTGGTTTCTACACGCACATCATCTTTGGAGGACTTTCGTTATTAATTGGTTGGATACAATTTGTTCCAAAATGGAGAAATAAAAATCTAAGTTTCCATCGAAAAGTGGGGGAACTTTATATGATTTTTGTATTCTTAAGCTCGTTGGCTGGGATCGGAATTGCGACACTATCAACAGGCGGAATTAGCACTGCAATTGGATTTTCTTCTCTAGGCATCGTTTTGTTTTTAGCAACATTTTTAGCATTTACTTCTATTAAAAAAAGGAACTTAGTAATGCATCAAAAAATGATGATTTACAGTTATGCAGCCTGCTTTTCTGCGGTTACATTAAGAATTTATTTGCCATTACTACAAAGGATTTTTCAAGATTTTATCATCGCTTATCGCAACGTTGCGTGGTTATGTTGGATTCCAAATATTATCTTTGCTTATATTATCACTAAAAATATTAAAACATCGACTTTAGATGTTATTAAATAGTAGAACTCTTATGAAAAAAATCGTCATATCTTCATTATTGTTAGGCGCTTTATTTAATTCTAATTTAGCTTTTGCGCAAACAGATTATTCGGGGCGAGAAAAAGTCTATCGTGCGACACATACCAAAATGACAGAATTAAAACACACCAAATTAAAAGTTAGTTTCGACTACGAGAAAGAACAGCTTCATGGTGAAGAATGGTTGACTGCATCACCTTACTTTACGCCGACAGATTCTTTGGTTCTTAATGCAAAAGCCATGTTGATCCACGAAGTTGCTTTGGACAAAAACGGATCAAAACAAGCACTTAAATACGATTACAAAAACGATATTTTAAAAATAAATCTTGACAAAACTTATCAAAAAAATCAAAATTACACGGTCTACATCAAATATACAGCGCGTCCGAACGAAGTAACGCAAAAAGGAAGTGCTGCAATTAACGATGCAAAGGGTTTGTACTTCATCAACGCTCAAGGAAAAGATCCTGACAAACCAACGCAAATCTGGACGCAAGGCGAAACCGAATCTTCTTCAGCTTGGTTCCCAACCATTGATAAAACCAACCAAAAAACAACTCAGGAAATCTACATGACGGTTCCTGATAAATACGTTACGTTATCGAACGGACTTTTGAAAAGTTCAACAAAAGAAGCTAACAACATGCGAACCGATTATTGGGTAATGGACAAAAAACATTCGCCTTATCTATTCTTTATGGGCGTTGGCGATTTTGCAGTTATTAAAGATAAATGGAAAAATATTCCTGTAAATTACTATGTAGAAAAGGAATACGAGCCTTATGCTAAACAGATTTTTGGAAACACACCAGAAATGATGGAGTTCTTTTCGAACAAGTTAAATTATCCTTATCCGTGGGCAAAATATGATCAAATGGCTGGACGCGATTATGTTTCTGGTGCGATGGAAAATACGACAGCGACTTTACACGGCGAAGCTTCTCAACAAAAACCTGGCGACCTAATTGACGAAAACCGTTGGGAAGACACCATTGCACACGAACTGTTCCACCATTGGTTTGGTGATTTGGTAACAGCCGTAAGTTGGAGCAATTTAACAGTTAATGAAAGTTTTGCTGACTACTCCGAATATCTTTGGAACGAGCATAAATACGGTAAAGACGAAGCCGATTACAAATTAATAAAATCACTTCAAGCTTATAAAATGAATCCTGCCAACTTCACGAAGAATTTGGTTCGATTCGATTATGATTCTAGAGAAGATGTTTTCGATTCCGTAACTTATAACAAAGGTGGTGGCATTCTTCACATGTTAAGAAATTATTTGGGTGACGATGCTTTTTTTGCAGGATTAAATGATTATCTTAAAACCTACGAATACGGAAATGCCGAAGCGCATCAATTGCGTTTGTCTTTCGAAAAAGCTTCAGGAAAAGACCTTAACTGGTTTTTCAACCAATGGTATTTCGGCGCTGGACATCCAAAACTTAGCATCAATTACACTTACGAACCTGTTAAAAAACAAGTGAATGTTGCCGTAACACAAACACAATCTGGTGCTTATTTTCAGTTTCCGTTAGCGATTGATGTTTACGAAAATGGTATTCCGAAGCGTTATAATGTTTGGGCAGATGCGAAAGCTAGTCAAAGTTTTACATTTAATTTTGCACAACAACCCAACTTAGTGAACGTTAATGCAGATCAAGTGCTTTTAACTGAAATAAATGATAACAAAACTGCGGATCAATATTTAGTTCAATACACAAAAGCAAAAGAATTTAAAAGTAGATATCTTGCTGTAGAATTTGCAAAAGAAAATATTGATAAAAATACTTCTGTTTTAAAAATATTAACAGCCGCACTTAAAGATTCTTCACATAGAATCAGAATTCTAGCACTTTCAGCCATTGACTTATCAAAGCCTGAACAAGCTAAACTTCTTCTAAAAGACGTTGAAAATATTGCTCAAAACGATCCTAAAACTTTAGCTCAAGCAGCGGCAATTTCGGCACTTTCTAAAACGAAAGACAAAAAGTATGTTAGTATTTATGAAAAAGGAATTTCTGCGGTTTCCAATTCAGTTAAAGGAAATTCTATCGCAGCTTTAGCAGATATCGAGCCTCAGAAAACTGTTGCATTAATGCAGAAAATTGATTTATCAAATGCTTCTGAAGATCTAATCAACAAATTGATGCCGATTATCGTTAAAAATAAAATCGAATCGCAAATGGAAAATATTGGTGGTCAAGTTTTATTTTATCCTTTTATTAAATTCCAAGATGCAGAGCTTGGCGCTGTTGCCGAAGAAGGTTTTAACTGGATTATGAATTCTGATAATACGAAAGCAACCAAAGCGATGACCAAAGTTATGGGACAAGCAAAAAGTGAGATTTCTGCAAATCCACAGGCAAAAATGATATTGGTACAAATCATGAAAGAAGGCTTAAATAAGAAGATGCAACTTCTAAAACAAAATCCTCAAAGCCAAAGTCTTCATGAACAAATTGACGCGATTAATAAAGCGATTGAAGATTATAAATAACATTTTCAAAAATTATTATTAAAAACAAAATCCCGCGAAACTTCGTTTCGCGGGATTTTTATTTATTTAAGAAAAAACTTACTGAAAAATATAGGAAATACCTAGACCAATCATATGTTCACTTTTCTTTTTAGCAACACTTAGGTCAGTTGTAGCTTGTTCAATTGGTGAATTTTTGAGATCTGGATACACATTTAGCAAGTGATAATCATATTTCAGAGTAGCTTCCCATTGTCTTTTATAACTGAATCCAATCCCTAGACCAAGTCCAACATTAAAAGCTCTACCTTTTCCGTAGCGGTCAACTGCATAATCCTCTTTACCTGGCGGAATATTTTTATTAGATTGATTAATCAAATAATCAAATCTTGGTCCTCCTAAAGCAAAGAATTCACTTTCTCCTTCAGAAAAATAAGCTTTAAAATTAATTGGTAAGCTCAAATAATTATTAGCATATACCGCATGATTCCAACCTCTTTTGCTTTCAGTACTTTTATCACCCGTTTCGCCCGCACCTACATATAATAATTCTGTTTGTACATAAAATTGATCATCTCCACCAACCGGAGTTATAGCTACAACTCCTCCATAAAATGAATATCTTGGTCCAGATGGATTATGTGCATGTTGGATTCTAGAATATGTCGGACCAGCCGTTAAACCAAATCTTGTCGCACTAAAATCAACTTGAGCTTGTACCATTGTAGCCAATGCTAAAGCACATCCAAAAATTATTTTTTTCATCAAACGAAAGTCTTGGGTTCTAAAATATTATCCTAAAACTTTAGCTACAGTTGCACCAATCTCAGCTGGAGAATCAACAACGTTTATACCACATTCGCTCATGATAGCCATTTTAGCTTGCGCAGTATCTTCTGCTCCACCAACGATAGCACCAGCGTGTCCCATTGTTCTACCTTTAGGCGCAGTTTGTCCAGCGATGAAACCAACAACTGGTTTTTTAGAACCGCTATCTCTGTACCATCTTGCAGCTTCAGCTTCTAGAGAACCACCAATCTCACCAATCATAACAACTGCTTCAGTTTCTGGATCGTTGATGAATAATTCTAAAGCTTCTTTAGTTGTAGTACCAATAATTGGGTCACCACCAATACCGATTGCAGTAGATACACCGTAACCAGCTTTTACAACTTGATCAGCAGCTTCGTAAGTTAAAGTACCAGATTTAGAAACGATACCTACTTTACCTTTTTTGAAAACGAAACCTGGCATAATACCAATTTTAGCTTCATCAGAAGTAATGATCCCAGGGCAGTTAGGTCCAATTAATCTACAATCTCTGTCTTGGATGTAGCTCTTAACTTTTACCATGTCTTCTACAGGGATACCTTCTGTAATACAAACGATAACTTTGATACCTGCATCTGCAGCTTCCATAATTGCATCTGCAGCAAATGCTGGCGGTACAAAAATGATACTTACGTTAGCTCCCGCTTTTGCAACAGCATCTGCAACTGTGTTGAATACTGGTTTTCCTAAGTGCTCAGTTCCACCTTTTCCTGGTGTTACACCTCCTACTACGTTTGTTCCGTATTCGATCATTTGACCTGCGTGGAAAGTTCCTTCGTTACCTGTAAAACCTTGTACGATTACTTTAGAATCCTTGTTTACTAATACTGACATTTTATTTTTATTTTTTAAATTTTAAATAATATTGATAAAACACAAAAATAGTCAATATTCTTGGAAAGTGAATACTGATTTTTGTTTTTTATCACAGAATTAATTTAGAGTTTTTTAAGTTTAACCTCTTTCTTAAGATAATCTCTAAAAGGATCTGCCAAAAGTCCAAAATAAGTTCCTTTTTTAAGATCGCGGTTAACACCAGTCTTGGCAAGAAGTACCGTCCCAGAGTCAATTCTAAGACCTGAAGCCATACCAACTTGTCCCCAAATTGTCACCTCGTCTTCGATAATACAACAACCTGCGATTCCTGTTTGTGATGCAATTAAGCAACGTTTACCAATAACGGTATCATGTCCAATTTGGATTTGGTTGTCTAAGACGCTGCCTTCACCGATTAACGTAATATCTGTAACGCCTCTGTCAATTGTACATCCAACACCGATTTCTACATTGTTTTCGATAACGACATTCCCGACAGAAATTAATCTATCAAAATTGCAATTTAACTTTCTGTAATAAAATGCGTTTCCACCCAAAACCGTATTAGCTTGGATTATAACATTATCACCAATTATTGTGTCATCTCCTATAACGACATTAGGGTAAATAATGCAATTTTTTCCGATTTTAACATTGTTACCAATAGTTACACTTGGATGGATTTGAGAATTCTCACCAATTTCTGGTTTAGAAAGTTCACCAAAAAAATTACTAATTTTCGTGAAATGTGTATTAATTTTATTAAAATCTCTAAAAGGATCTTCCGAAATTAACAACGCTTTTCCTTCTGGACAATCTACTTCTTTATCAATTAAGATAATCGTTGCATCCGAGTGTAATGCTTTATCATAATATTTAGGATGGTTTACAAATACAATTTCTCCAGCTTTAACACGGTGAATTTCATTAGTACCTAAAATTTGAAAATCTTCGGGACCAACATATTTTGATTGGATAAGATCAGCGATAGACTTAAGCGTCTGCGGTTGGCTAAATGTCATAACAATAACTATTTATCAAAAAAAAGCGCTTTGGAAATCAAAACGCTTATATTATTTATTTTACTCTTTCCAGATAAGAACCGTCTTCTGTATTAACTTTAATCTTATCTCCAGCTTCGATAAACAACGGAACCAAAACTCTTGCGCCTGTCTCAACAATTGCATTTTTAAGAGCGTTAGTTGCTGTATTACCTTTAACACCTGGATCAGCTTCTACAACATCCAAATATACTGTTGGTGGGATCTCAGCAGAAAGTGGCGTCTCATCAGCTTCTTTCAAAACGATAGTTACCTCTTCTCCAGCTTTCATGAATTGTGCGTTTTCAATCATTTCTTTATTGATGTAAAGTTGAGAGAAATCGTCGTTGTTCATAAAGTGGAAACCATTTTCGTCATCGTATAAATACTGGAATTTTCTAGTAATTACTTTAACTTCATCGATTTTATGCCCTGCAGAAAACGTGTTATCTATAACTTTTCCGTTGGTTACACTTTTCAATTTTGTTCTTACGAAAGCAGGACCTTTACCTGGTTTAACGTGTTGAAAATCGATGATTTTGTAGATGTCATTACTGTATTCAATACAAAGACCTTTTTTGATATCAGCTGTTGTTGCCATTAATATTTATTTCTTTATTTTATAATTTTTAAATTTAGTCTTTTGATGAGCCGTAGCCTTTAACAATACCTCGCGGTGAGTTTTGGATAAAGGTTAAAATCTCGTCTCTTTCTACCGTTGGTAGCATTTCTTTTTCGATGAATTCGATGGCTTGTGTTGTGTTCATTTTCATTTGAAAAATGGCACGATAAATCTTCTGAATTTCAAAAATTTTATCATTGTTAAAACCACGTCTTCTAAGTCCAACCGAGTTAATACCAGCATACGAAATTGGATCTCTAGCCACTTTAACATAAGGCGGAATATCTTTTCTGATCAACGATCCTCCAGAAATCATCACATGTTTTCCGATTTTACAAAACTGCTGAACGGCACTCAATCCTCCCATCACAACGTAATCACCGATTTCCACGTGACCTGCAATTCCGCAAGCGTTAGCAATAATAACATTATTACCCAATACGCAATCGTGAGCGACATGCGCTGTTGCCATAACCAAACAGTCATTTCCGATTTTGGTATAACCTAAAGCTTTGGTGCCACGGTTAACTGTTACAGCTTCGCGAATCACCGTGTTATCGCCGATATACACAAACGTATCCTCACCATCAAATTTTAAATCCTGTGGTATACCACCCAAAACAGCACCTGGAAAAACTTTGCAATTTTTTCCGATTTTGGTACCATCCATAATGGTAACATTAGGACCAATCCACGTTCCTTCTCCAATTTCTACATCTCCGCTAATTGTGGTAAAAGCTTCCACAACTACATTTTTGCCAATCTTGGCACGTTTGTCTACGACTGCTAACTGATGTACCATTTAGTCTACTTTATTTCTTGCTACTTGTGCCATAAGTTCTGCTTCTAATGCAACAGAATCGCCAACATAACCGTAACCTTGCATATGCACAATACCACGTCTTATTGGTTCAATTAATTCAATTTTAAAGATAAGTGTATCTCCTGGAACAACTTTTCTCTTGAATTTTACTTTATCGATTTTAATAAAATATGTCGAATAATTTTCTGGATCTGGTACGCTAGCCAAAACTAAAATTCCGCCAGCTTGCGCCAAAGCTTCTACTTGCAAAACGCCTGGCATAACTGGTTCTTTAGGAAAATGTCCCACGAAGAAAGGTTCGTTCATGGTTACATTTTTAAGACCAACAACGTGCGTATCTGACAATTCTAAAACCTTGTCTAACAATAAGAATGGCGGACGATGAGGCATCAACTTCATAATACCATTAATATCGAAAACTGGTTCTTTTGTTAAGTCAAAATCTGGAACATTTTTCTTCTTCTGAAGTTTCCATTGTCTGTTAAGTTTTTTCGCAAACTGTGTGTTTACGAAATGTCCAGGTTTGTTAGCGATAACGCGACCTTTAATTTTAACACCAACTAAAGCCAAATCGCCGATTACGTCAAGCAATTTGTGACGTGCCGCTTCGTTAGGATAGTTAAGTGTTAAGTTATCCAAAATACCGTTTGGACGGATAGAAACATCTTCTTTACCGAAAGCTACTTTCAGTTTTTCTGTTGTTTGTGGTGTTAATTCTTTGTCAACATAAACGATGGCATTGCTAATGTCTCCACCTTTGATAAGGTTATGATCTAACAATTGCTCAAGCTCATGTAAAAAACTAAAAGTTCTTGCCGAAGCAATTTCTTCTTTAAAATCAGAAAGGTTTTTTAAACTCGCATTTTGAGTTCCTAAAACTTTAGTCCCGAAATCTACCATTGTCGTCACTTCGTAATTCTCCGACGGAATAATTGTAATCTCTGAACCCGTATTAGGATCAACATAACTAAGAACTTCTTTAATAACAAGATATTCTCTTGTTGCATTTTGCTCTTCAACACCAACTTTTTCGATAGCTTCTACAAAAAACTTAGAAGATCCATCTAGAATTGGTGGTTCAGAACTGTCCATTTCCATAATTACATTGTCAAGATCCATCCCAACCAATGCCGCTAAAAGGTGCTCGCAAGTGTGGATTTTAACGCCTAATTTTTCTAAAGTCGTTCCACGTTCAGTAGTTGTTACATAATTAACATCAGCTTCAACTTGTGGGCGACCTTCCAAATCTGTTCTTATGAAAACAAAACCAGTATTTTCTTTAGCTGGTTTCATGGTAAGATTCACTTCTTTTCCTGTGTGCAGTCCTATACCTGATAGATGTATTTCTTCTTGTATAGTTTTTTGTTTATCACTCATTGCAAAGATATTTTTTTAACAAATTTTATTTTTTGTTATTTTCTAAATTATTAATTCTCGTTATAATATCGCCAAAGTTTCTGAAATGCACATAACTTCTACGATAATCTCCCGCAGGAATAGCTGGCGAACCATAAAGAACTTCTTTGTCCTTCACGCTACTATTAACGCCACTTTGGGCTTGGATTTTAACTTGGTTCCCGATTTCGATATGTCCAACAATACCAGCTTGACCGCCGATTTGGTTCCAATCTCCAATTTTTGTTGAACCGGCAATACCAGCTTGTGCAGCGATGACGTTATTCTGACCGATTCTCACGTTATGAGCAATCTGAATAAGATTATCAATTTTCGTCCCTTTTCCAATTACGGTTGAACCAATGGTTGCGCGGTCAATACTACAGTTAGAACCAATCTCCACATCATCTTCCAAAATGACATTTCCTAGTTGAGGGATTTTTTTGAATCCTTCTGGGCTCAATTGGAATCCGAAACCATCGCCACCAATAACTGTGTTAGAATGGATGATACAATTATCGCCAATCACACAACCATCGTAGATACGCGCACCAGAATCAATTTTGCAATTTTTTCCGATTTTAACGCCTTTGCCGATGTAGACTTGTGGATATATTTGACAGTTATCGCCGATAACCGCCTTGTCCGAAATATAAGTAAATGCACCGATGTACACATCGTCACCAATTACCGCAGAATGGCTAACGCTAGACGGCTGCTCGATGCCTGACTTTTTCTTTTTAAGATCGTTGTAAAGATTCATCAAAATCTGAAACGAAAGATAAGCATCTTCCACCGCAATAATAACTGGTGAATAGGTGTGATTTTCTTTCAAGAGATTTTGTGACACGATAAGTACAGAACAATCTGTTGTGTCTATGAAATGTGAAAAACGCTCTTGTGCTACAAATGATAAATGACCACTTTGGCCATTTTCTATAGGAGAAACCCCAGTAATAACTGTATTTTTATCACCGATGATTTTACCATTTATAAAGTTAGCAATTTGCTCTGCAGTAAATTCCATATCGTGCAAAGATAACAATTTCTTAATTACACATTACATTTTTGATAACATTTTACAATTTTGTCAAATATTTTTAATCTCCTAAATTCTCTGCATTTTTTTGAAAGATAATTTTTTCTAAATAATTTTCTATCACAGATAATCTGATTAGTAATACATACTAAAACTGGTGATTTTTCGATTTTATTGAATTAAAAACTATTCCAAATACATAATTTTTTTCTTCATTAATTTTCTGAAAAATCCACTCTAGACTATCTTTTTTTTGAATTGTCAATGAAATTAAAATATTATTAAATTTTGGAAACTTAATTTTCTAATTATTTCTGCAATAGGGATAGATGCGGCATCCTTTGGCTTGGCGCGAGGCGGCGGAGCGCAGCGGAGCCGTCCGAGCAGCCAAGTTAAAGATAGAGAGGATAGCCCGACCTTGCGGATTGAGCATCGGCAAAGCTAGGCGAAATCCGCAAGGGATTGCCCAAATATTATATCACTTCGCGAGGAAAAGACAGAATATATTTTGTATTGACTTGATTGATAAACGACGACAAAATCTGATTTTCGGAATCTTCCAATTTGATTTTTTTGCCCGATTTGTCTAACAAAAATATTGGTTGCTTTTCGGTGTCATAAGGCAAAAGACTTCTCGAAATTTGATCCACCAACTCGTTCCCATTATCGATACCGAAAAGTTGATTGGTCTTATGAATTTTGGTCTGAATAAAATCCTTGGAAAAATATTGTGATGATGACATCGTTTTCGGGAAATGACGATAAATAACAGCTTTACAAAGATAAGACAACACAAAATCGTCTGATTCTGTCCACGATTTTATCGCTTGGTAAACGTCCATATCATCCAACATCGTGAAGTTTTTCAAGTTGAGTTCGTTCTCTTCTTCGAAATGCTGATTTTCTAAGAAATATTTTAAATATTTTGGCGCATCCAAAGAAGTTCCTTCAGAAACCAGCTTTTTTGCTCTTCCCAAAATTTTCACCAACAGATGTTCTGACAAAGCCGCCGTTTTGTGGTAATAAACCTGCCAATACATGAACATTCTCGCTGTTAAATAATTCTCTACCGAATAAATTCCTTTGGAGTCAACGACCAACTCGTCGTTCGACACATTAAGCATGGAAATAATACGCTGCGTATTAACATTACCTTCCGAAACGCCCGTGTAGAAGCTATCTCGCTTTAGATAATCCAAACGATCGACATCCAACTGCGACGAAATCAATTGGTTGAAAAACTTGCGCGAGTATTGTCCTTTGAACATCTCAATCGCTAAAGTCAACTCACCCGAAAATTCTTCGTTTAGTTTTGTCATTAACAATAAGGACAACTTTTCATGGTGCCAATTGTCCATTAATCGATTTTCCAACGCGTGAGAAAATGGTCCATGTCCAACATCGTGCAACAAAATCGCCAACAAAGCCGCTTTTTCTTCTTCCTTGGAAATGGAAATGCCTTTTAACTTCAAAGTTTCTAGTGCTGTAAACATCAAATGCATCGCGCCCAAAGCATGATGAAATCTGGTATGCTTGGCGCCCGGAAAAACCAACGACAACAATCCTGTCTGAGAAATCCTGCGAAGTCTCTGGAAATAAGGATGTTCGATTACATCATAAAGAATCTCGTGTGGAATCTTGATAAAACCGTGAACCGGATCGTTGATAATTTTGAGTTTGTTAAGCATAGAAAGGCTTTGTTTGACTCAAAGATACAGTCTTCGATTCAAATCAATATTAATATCAATTCAATTTTGAGTTTTAGATCGCCAAGTTTTAACATTAAATTTTTCACTAAAAAATATAAATAACGAAAATCTTCAATATCAATAAATAACTTTTTTAATTTAAACCAAAATTCTCAAACTTTTAGGAAGTACTTTAATCTCAACTGGCGATTTTATTTTGTGATATTCACCGTCAAGATGCCAAGCTTCTGAATCCACCGTAAAAGAAATTTCGGAGGCAGAAATATATTGTAAATATTTTCCAGGTTTTAAGCTTTTTGTAAACATTCTGTAAGCAAAAGAAAGTCCTGCAGGCAACGGAAATTTCTTAACCAAAGCGATTTCTACTTTACCGTCCGACATATCTGCTTGTGGCGCAATGTAGGCATTATTCCCGAATTGACGACTGTTAGCGACATTCACCATCATATATTCGCCGTCGAATTGTTTGTATTTTTCTTCAAACTTAACTTGAATAGGTTTAAATTTAAAATACTTCTCTACCGTAATTTTGATGTAACTGCTAAAACCACGTTCAGAATGTTCGAATCCTTCGATAATGTTACCGTCTAGACCAACGCCAGAAACGTTAATCGACAAATTCCCATTCACCGAGAAAGAATCCACCAATTTGAAATCTTTCTTTTTTAGCTTTGTTAAAAGAGAATCGATGTTTTTAGAAAAATTAGTTTCATTAGAAAAACCATTACCCGAACCAGCTGGAAAAACCGCCAAAATTTTATCAGAATTAACCAATTTACTTGCAACCGTAGAGATTGTTCCATCGCCGCCGATTGCCACAAAAACATCAACATCGTTCCAATTTTGTTTAATAAAATCAAAACTGTCTTCAATCGATTTTGAAACTAAAACCAAAGGATTTTCAACTCTCGATTCTAAAGCTGTCAAAAAGCTTTTATAATTTTTTTTAGCTGAAAAAGGATTGATAATGTAAGCTGTTTTCATGGATAAATTCTAATAAAAAACTCCGATAATTCGGAGTTTTGATATTGCAAAAATACGTTTTATTAATTAATTGTTAATTAAATCGTACACGTTGTAAAAATTCAGGTTTTAGTTGGTCTTTAATATCTTTATAATCTAAAGTAATATAGACTACGCCCGCTGCATAAGCGGTAATCTCGTATTGGTTATAGACAAAAGTAATCGACTTGTTTCCAAAATAAAAATTGGTATTAAGTGGAATTACTTTTTCTAACAACATATCTTTTTGACCATCTTTATCATTTTTCGTAAAACTGTCCATCAAGAGCTGGTTCCAAATTTTATCTTTTGGATTTTTGACAATGTCAGAAAGTAGAATACTTTTATTGTTTTTAAGGTCAAAAACTTTATAAAGTTCATTGTAATAACCATGTGCACCTCCTGAAAAACCGCCGTTTGTATATCGAATTGTTAACATGTCATCTTGGTTAGAAAACACCGACATGTGCGATTGAGAGTCCCAAGTCTGATGCGATCCTGGTTGAAAATCTTTTGGTTTACTTTCTTTATAAAAATTAGATTTATCTTCTTCGAAAGCCGTTGCAAAACCTGTTTTAGAATAATCATTTGTTTTTAATAATGTTGGTGCATAGATGCTATCCAAAACCGTTTTATTAGTAATTGTCGGAAATAGCAAAACGCTCTTATTATAAGCCAAAGTTAGGTTAGTACCAGCTTTTATCGAGTCCGAAATTTTGATAGAATCCATCTTAAATGCTGCTTCTGCGGCAATGGTATCTTTATCAAACGTAGGGATATTGACCTCTGTTGTTTGCTTTTTTGAACAGCTAAATAACACCAACGAGCCTAAAACTAAGCTTCCAACTAATGAGTTCATAAATTAAAATTTTGCTTTTTGATAGCAAAAAACCCTCCAAAAGAGGAAGGTTTTAATGTTTTATTTTAAATTTAAAAAGAAAAATTATGCATCAATTCTTGCATAGATTGCATTGTTCTCAATAAACTCTCTTCTTGGTGGAACTTCGTCTCCCATCAACATCGAAAATGTACTGTCTGCTTCAACAGCATTTTCAATAGTGATTTGCTTCAGGGTTCTGTGTTCTGGGTTAAGCGTTGTATCCCAAAGCTGTTCAGGATTCATTTCCCCAAGACCCTTATAACGTTGTACTTCTACTCCTTTTCCGTCTGGTGACATTTCTAGCGTAATTTCTTCACGTTCTTTTTCGTTGTACGCGTAGATTTTTTTGTTACCTTTTTTCAACAAATACAAAGGTGGTTGAGCGATATAGACATATCCATTCTCAATCAATTCTTTCATATACCTAAAGAAGAATGTCAAAATCAACGTCGAAATGTGAGATCCATCGATATCGGCATCGGTCATAATCACAATTTTATGATAACGAAGTTTTGTTAAATTCAAAGCTTTTGAATCTTCCTCAGTACCCACGCTTACACCTAATGCTGTATAGATATTTTTGATTTCGTCGTTGTCATATACTTTGTGAAGCATCGATTTTTCAACATTCAAAATTTTACCTCTCAAAGGAAGAATAGCTTGGAAATGACGGTCACGACCTTGTTTAGCTGTTCCACCCGCAGAATCTCCCTCCACTAGGAATAATTCTGATTCTGCTGGATCTTTCGAAGAACAATCTGACAATTTTCCTGGAAGTCCAGAACCGCCCATTGGCGATTTACGTTGAACCATTTCTCTCGCTTTCTTAGCTGCTTGACGTGCTTTTGCTGCCAAAACAACTTTCTGAACGATTGTTTTAGCTTCAGATGGGTTTTCTTCTAGGAAGTTCGTTAGCATTTCACCAACGATTTTATCAACCGCACCCGAAACTTCTGAGTTACCTAATTTGGTTTTCGTTTGCCCTTCAAATTGAGGTTCCATAACTTTAACAGAAATAACTGCTGTAAGTCCTTCACGGAAGTCATCTCCTGTTACTTCTACTTTTTCTTTTGCTGGTAAACCAAGTTCATCAGCATATTTTTTCAAAGTTCTTGTTAATGCTCTACGGAAACCAGCTAAATGCGTTCCTCCCTCATGTGTATTAATATTGTTAACATACGAGTGAAGGTTTTCATTAAACGACGTGTTATAACGCATTGCCACTTCTACAGGAATCCCTTCTCGATCACCTTCCATGTAAATAACGTGTTCCATTATCGATTCACGATTTCCATCGATATATTCAACAAATTCTTTAAGACCACCTTCAGAATGGAAAACTTCATATTTGAAACTTCCATCTTCTAAAACTTGTCTTTCGTCTGTTAAAGTGATTTTAATTCCTTTATTTAAATAAGAAAGTTCTCTTAAACGATTTGCTAATGTATCGTAATTGTAAACCAAATCAGTGAAAATTGTATCATCCGGCTGGAAGAACTGCATTGTTCCACGCTTGTCAGTATTTCCTACTTGCTTAACATCTTCTAGAGCTTTTCCTCTTTGATAATGTTGTTGATACACATTTCCGTCACGGAAAACCGTCGTAATCATGTCGTTAGAAAGCGCGTTAACACACGATACCCCAACACCATGTAAACCTCCCGAAACTTTATACGAATCTTTATCGAACTTCCCTCCTGCTCCAATTTTGGTCATTACAACCTCCAAAGCTGATTTTTGCTCCTTTTCGTGAAAGTCAACCGGAATACCACGACCGTTATCGGTCACCTCGATTCCGTTGCCTTCTTTGATGGTTACCGTAATTGTATCACAATAACCTGCCAAAGCCTCATCAATAGAGTTGTCCACTACTTCATAAACCAAATGGTGAAGACCTCTCGTGCCCACATCACCAATGTACATCGAAGGACGCATACGTACGTGCTCCATTCCTTCTAATGCCTGAATACTACTTGCTGTATATTGTTTTTGACTCATATAAAATTTTTAATTTTTGCGCTGTGCAAAGACCTACAAATATCGTGAAAATTTTCGGGTTTTGAAAGTTTTTAGCATCCAAAAATTAGTTAAATAATATAGTCAACTTGCATAAATAAATTATATTTTAATAGATGAAATTTGACTTCAAAGTTATTCGATAATACCTTAAAATATCCCTTAGCATTATAAATTATTTCTTCATGAAATTCACTTTATTTAGTATTTCTTGTAACTTATCATTAGCAATGGGAATCCAATCGCCATTCAGAAATTCGATATATGCACCATCTTTTTTTCCCAAACTTCCTATATGGCTAAGATTAGCAATATAAGACCGATGGACACGCATCAAGCTGTTATTATCTTTAAAAAAGTCTTCAAAATATTTAAGATTACGGGAGACCAACAAATTTGTTCTGTCAGTTTTATTAATTGTCGTATAAGCTCCATCCCCTTTTAGATAGAGTATATCTTCGATATTCATAAAGATAATTTTTCCGGAAACTGGAATTGCAATCTTGTTATTAAAAGAATGTTCTAAATTGGTTTTGAGCGCAATCAAATTATCCGTTTGATTTTTTCGTTTCTGAAATAAAGCAACGGCGTTTTGCAAATCTTGCGGATTGATTGGTTTTAGTAAATAATCTATAGCCGATAATTTGAAGGCATTAATGGCGTAATTATTATAAGCAGTCACAAAAATAATTGAAAAATTAACTTCGGATTCATTAAAAAAATCTAAAAGTTCTAATCCACTATGACCAGGCATTTCGATATCTAGAAAGACCAGCGCAGGATTTTCTTTGCGAATAGTTTTCACACCTGCGGAAAGGCTTTTACATTCGGCAATTATTTTAATCTCAGGACAGAATTCTTGGACTAAGAGTTTTAGATTCATCCGAGCCCTTTCTTCGTCGTCAATTATTATTGCATTAATATCGTTACACATCACTTGCTTTTATTTTTAAAAGGACTATGGTTCCTCGATTGTCATTTTTGTCAATATATTGTATGTTAATTTGGTATTGCTCGCTATGGTTAATCAACATTATTCGCTCTTCTAAGGATTGTGTTGCAAAAGATTTATGGTTTTTATTTTTTATAGCATTCAGTTCCATACTTCTTTTTCTTCCAATTCCGTTATCCTCAATTTTAATCATTAACATATCATTAAATTTATCAAAAGTAACTTCTAAATTCTTATTCGCATTTTTGTGTAAAAGCCCATGTTTTATGGCGTTTTCTACATAAGGCTGAATAAGCAAGGTAGGAATTGTAACATCTGAATTTTCCAATTGCTCATCTACAAAAATACTATACTGAAAATCATTACCGAATCTAGCTTTTTCCAAATCGAGGTAGACTTTTAGAGTTTCAATTTCTTCTTTTAAGGAGATGTTATCTCGGTCACTCATGTCAAGGATAGATCGAGTTAATTTTGAAAATTTAGACAGATAGAATACGGCTTCCTTCTTTTCATTAGCCACAATATAAGATTGTAAAGTATTGAGTGCATTAAAGAAAAAATGAGGATTCATCTGGGATTTCAGAGATTTAAGTTTATTCTGATTGACTAATTTTTCTAAGTTTAGTTTTTCTATTTTTTTTGAATTTTCTAAGTTGATTCGTTTAATAATTGTTTTAAAAATGAAATAAATTCCAAAAATTAAAGCTATTCCCAAAAGTGCCAAAAACCACCATGTAAGATAAAAAGGAGGCGAAATATAAAATGAAATCTCTTTGCTAATAACTTCAGAATCTCGAACTATTTTTAAAACAACGTGGTGTTTGCCGCTAGAAATCGATGAAAAAACCAGACGTCTGTTAAGATTAGAAATCTTTTGCCAGTTAGAGTCGTCTATTTTATAATAAATTTCATATTGTGCATTGGGTGCTTCTGACTGAATATCAAAATTAATTTCAATATTATTTTGAGATGATTTCAGTTGGTCAAAATCCTTGTTGTGGATAATTTTGCCATTTGCCGTTATGTTATTTACAAATAATTTTAAAGGTTGAAAACCAAATGTATTAGTATAAGGAATATGAATAATCCCTTTATTAGTCGAAAAAAATAAACGATGCTGGAACTTTGCAATATCATTAATTTCTACATCTTTTGGGATGTGTAACGCCGGAATTATCTTTTGTTGTTGTGGCAAATAATTATAAACCACATTGTCTTTTATTAAATAAATGCTATCATCAATAATTTTAAATTTCTGAATTTTCGCATTTTCAAACTTATTAGGAAGTTTAATTTTATGAACTTTTCCTGAGTTTAACTCATATAAATTTTCATTTTGAGAAAGTAGATAGATTTTACCATCCAGATTTTCCATTTGGATAAAAACACTCTTAGTATCATTCGGAATATCTTTGGTAATGCCTTTATGATAACGTCTTATACCATAATTAGTCAAAAAATAAATGCTATTGTCTTTAGTATCTACAAAACAATTTTTACCATTTTCTGAAGTCACCAATGGTATAAAGTAGATCCCATCTTGCGAATGTTGCTTTAACGCTTCAAACTCTTTGTCCCACTCACTTTTAAGTTTTGGATCGGTATAGATGATGCCATTCCAAGTGCTGGCGCTAATCACATAATATTTGGCATCCAACTGCGCAATTTGCTTTACCGCAATAATATGTTCTAAAGTAGCGTGTTGAGATTTAATAATAAATTTTGATGACGTAAAAAGCAATCTATTGTTAATATTATCGACAAACAAAGGTGAAATCACATGATCTGTCTTACCTTTATAAATCCTATGCACATTAAACAATTCATCTAAACTAAAAATCTCATCGCGATTGGAGGAAAACAACAAGTTGTTTTTCTCATTTACCAAACGTATAGGAATCGTTGGTGTTGCAATAAAACCAGAGTTAAAATCCTCTACATACAACGCACCATTGGTTAATGTAGAAATCCAGAAATTACCGACTGCCGTTTTGGTAATAAAAGATATATTTGTTTCTGAAAAATAGTGTTTATAAGTATTATTCTGAGGATTGAATCGATATAAACCTTTGGTAGAACACAGCCAAATATCCTGATCGATAACATTGGCGTTTTGAGTAAATACGACATTAAAAGGCAAAGTCTTAAGACTATTTTCTCCGTTATTAATAACTAAATAACTTGGATCAAATTTAGAAAAAACATAAAGCTTTTTCCCATCTGTTGTGATTATTGGAGCTGTAATCTTTTTGGTGTAATCTGCGGGCAAAGTCAATTTCCTTAATTGATTTTGTGGATTAACCACGTGGATTTCTTCTCCAATCGTATAAAAACTATCTTCCAAAGCAACAGTTTGGATAGTTGTATGAAGATCTAACGGAATCTCTTTAAGCAACCGAAAACTGCTAATATCATAAATCCTAATGCCTTTTTTTCCCGCAATGTAAAGTTTATCATGAATTAGAGCGTACTTAAGAAAACCATTTGCTTTATAAGCCTTAAAGCTCTGTATCCGATTATCCTCTACAAAGAAAATATTGCCGTTAAAATCTTGAAACCAAATTCTTCCTTTTTTATCTTGATTAATATTTGAAACCGATTTTACCGTTACATCCACACTAGTAAAAGATTTGACCTCAACACCATCATATCGAAAAATGCCTTTGGCAGTCCCCAACCAGATAAAACCTTTCCTATCCTGCTTAACATCAAACACCATATCTGATGGCAAACCAGAGATTTTGTTGAGCGTAAAAGCATAAGGATTGGATTGTCCAAATAAGTATAAGGAACAAAACAGGAAAAATAGAAATTTCAAGGCAATTGTTTTTCTCAAAATTAGGAATTTTACTCAAACTTGATGGGATGAGAATTTTAGGCTTAAATTAAATCTTTTTTTAGAAAAGACTGTTCAACTTTCGTTGGACAGTCTTCCAAAAAATATAAAAAAGTTATTAACTATTATTAAAGTATGATTAGCTTAGTCTTTAATAATTTTTATTAGTTTTTCAGACGTTTTAGTTTTAATAAAATAAACGCCACTTTTCAGATATGTTAAATCAACTTCTTTGGTTTTATCTTTTGTCAGAATTAATCTTCCGCTAGCGTCAAAAACCTGTATATCTGCAACTTCGCTTAATTGTGCAATTCCTTTTGTTGGATTTGGATACACTTCTATTTTTGCTTTTGATCCGATATTATTAGTTCCTAATGTAGAGCTACAATCTTCACTGTAATTAGCAATGCTGTCTTTTATGTAAGAAGTAGGATCTGTCCAGTTAGCAATACTGTAAGCAACATTATCAACTTGAACGCAGGTAAGATTTGGATTATTTTGAATGTAAAGATCCGATATGATACCGTTATTTCCATTCGCTAAATTTAAACTTGATAATTGCGAATTCTGACTGTCTATAACATATAATTGTGGATTTGAACTTAGATCTAAACTTGTTATTGGATTATCACTTGTCACCAATATATTTAAGGCTGAGTTTGTGCTTAGATTAATTTGGCTAATTTGATTTCTCGCAAAACCTAGATTGGATAAGGCTGTATTTGAACTTACATCTATGCTGGTTAAATGATTATCGTTCAAAACCAAATTGCTTAATCCCGTATTTGCACTTACATCTAAACTTGTTAATTGGTTCTCTTGAATGTACAAATTCCTCAAAGCTGTATTCGTACCCAAGTTAATGCTGGTTAATTGATTACGTGCGCAATCAACATTTGTCAAAGCTGTATTCGCGCTTAGGTCTAAAGTTGTTAAATTATTATCTCTTAAAAATAATTGTTTAATATTTTTAAAAGCTTCAATTCCTGTCATATTGTTGATGCCTTTTAACGAAAGTGCTAAATTTTCAGTAACTGCTTCCGCTTCCGTACATTGTATTTTGCCATCACCATTGGTGTCAATTGTAGGAGTATGGTTTAATAGTGCAAATTTAAAATTACCATCAGGAATATTCACCTCACAAGTAGCTGGTGCGCAATTGGTACTGTATGAAGCTCCCGCAGGAATGCTAAAATAAGTTCCTACCCAACTGGCTTGACTGTAATTAGGATTATCTACCTGAATGCACGTAAGATTGTTATTTAACCCCGCTAGCATTGCAACAAAATTCGTGTTGTTTCCGTTGGCAACATTCAAAGAAGTCAATTGATTACCTGACACCCAAATTTCATTCAATCTTTTGTGATTGCTTACATCCACTTTGGTTAAATTGTTTTCAGCAACCTGCAGTCCACCAAGATTTTTAAATGCCTCCAAACCTGTAAGATCGCTAATGTATTTATTATTGATTTTAAGGATCCCTTGAAAAGCTTCCGCTTCCAAACATTGAATTTTTCCGTCGTTATTAACATCTATTTTTGGAGTATTATAATTTAATAATGCATTTTTGAAATTAGCATCAGGAATATTGACTACACAATTGGTAGGAAGCTCAGTTGAAAATAGTGATAAAATCTGTGCGTCCGAAAGTTGTTCAGTATATACTTTAATTTCATCGATGCTGCCGTAAAGCGAACTAGGGAAATTAGCATTAAATCCTGTAAAAAAAATGTCCGACGATGATGTAGATGGAAGACCTTGGAATGGACTTTTAGCATTGATAACTTCAACACCGTTAAGGTAAACTTTCATCCTATGACTAGAACTCGGTCCATTCGTCCAACTGATTGCTATGTGATTCCAACCCGAAGTTGGGAAGTTGATAAAACTTTGTCCAGACGCAGAATTATTTGCATTGTTACCAAGATAAGACAAAAGCTGAATTCTTCCAGCGCTATTGAGCCCTAACATTATTCCTTCTGAATAACTGTATCCACCATTGGACCAAAAAATCAGAGGTTTGTTAGTTCCAAAAGCACTTTGTCCTGTGCCTTCATGCTTGTACCAAAGCGATATAGTTCCGTTGGATAATAAAGCATTTTTTTGAGCAGTTGTTAAAGTAACTTTAAAAAAATCATGACCAGCAGCTAATTTGGCAGCTTTTGCTGCGTCATAACTTCTGTCTTCATCTAAACCAATTCCATTGTTTCCCATAGAAAAACCTGGAGAAACCAAAGTATTCGTAAATGAATGACTTAAAGCAGGAATTTGAGCCAAGGACATCTGCGCCAAGCAAGATCCAAAAATGAGTAATAGTTTTTTCATTGTTAAAATGTTTTAAATTTTGCCACAAAGAAAAAAACACCCTTACTATTTTATGCTTGTCACTTTACGAATGTATCATTTTATTTCACTAAACTAAGAAAAGAATTCACGAAGCATTTTTGAATTTATATTTTTTACTCTTTCATTATACAAAAACATAGAGATATGGAAAAAATATCAGATTTTGAAAGTTTTTAGCATTAAAAAATTAGTTAAATAATATAGTCAACCTGCTTAAACAAATTAATTTTTAATAGATGAAATTTATCATTAAAATTAACCATAATAATGTAAGTATGAATAAGTTATAATTCTTATCTTTAATCATTCAAAACAATAACTGGATGGATGATTTTATCGCGGCTCGGTCGCAAATGGCTCTATCATTAGGTTTCCATATCATATTCGCTTGTGTTGGGATGGTAATGCCTTTTCTTATGGCCTACTCTCATTGGAAATATCTAAAAACAGGAAGGGAAATCTACGAAGGGCTTACCAAAGCGTGGAGCAAAGGTGTTGCAATTCTTTTTGCAACAGGCGCGGTTTCAGGGACGATGCTTTCTTTCGAGTTAGGCTTATTGTGGCCAAAATTTATGGAACATGCAGGTCCCATTTTCGGAATGCCTTTCTCGCTTGAGGGAACGGCATTTTTTATTGAAGCCATCGCATTAGGTTTTTTCCTTTATGGTTGGGAGAGACTAAACAAGTGGTTTCACTGGATTTGTGGATTAATAGTTGGAATTAGCGGTTTAGCATCGGGAATTCTTGTTGTAGCCGCCAATGCTTGGATGAATAGTCCCTCTGGATTTGATTTTGTGAATGGTGAATACATCAACATAGATCCCATAAAAGCGATGTTTAACGAAGCTTGGTTTCCGCAAGCCTTGCACATGACAGTGGCTGCATTTTGTGCGACTGGATTTGCTGTTGCTGGTGTTCATGCTTATTTAATTTTAAAGAAGAAAAATGTCGAATTTCACACCAAAGCATTTCGTATTGCAATGGGATTTGCATTGATTGGAGCTTTTGGAGCGCCGTTAAGTGGTGATATCGCGGCGAAGTCAGTTACCAAAAGACAACCTATCAAACTAGCCGCGATGGAAGCTCATTTTGAAACTGAAAAAGGTGCCGCCTTCGTTTTGGGTGGAATTCCTGATGAAAAAACGGGTGAAGTAAAATATTCCGTTAAAGTACCAAAAGTTTTAAGTTTTCTCGCGACAGGCGAGTTTAATGGTGAAGTTAAAGGTTTGAACAACTTCTCAAGAGATCTGTGGCCGCCGGTTGCCGTTGTTCATTACGCTTTTCAGATTATGATTTTCTTTGGTGTTGTGATGATGTTTATGGGTGGACTTTATCTATTCGCTTTGTACAAAAAGAAAGAATGGATGACAAAAAAATGGTTTCTTAAAATGTTTTTTATTGCAACTCCGTTCGGATATATTGCTCTAGAATCAGGCTGGACGGTAACCGAAGTTGGGCGACAACCATGGATAATTTATGGTGTCATGAAAACTATTGATGCCGTAACACCGATGCCTGGAATTCAATATTCATTTTACTTTTTCACGTTTATTTTCGTGACTTTAGCGATGATTTTAGCGTTCTTATTGTCAAGACAAATTAAAATGGTTCCAAAATTATACGACCCAACCGATCCAAATTATTCACCTAAAACTAATAAGTCATGATCTACGTAGTTATCGCCTTTTTATGGCTTTCAGTTTGTTTGTACGTCGTTTTTGGCGGAGCGGATTTCGGTGGCGGAATTGTCGAACTTTTTGCTGGAAAAAACACGAAAAAGAAAGTTCACGACATTATGCACGATGCGATTGCGCCCGTTTGGGAAGCCAATCATATGTGGTTGATTATCGCAATTGTGGTTTTATTTGTAGGTTTTCCGCAGATTTACGCCGGAATTTCAACTTATCTTCATATTCCGTTAGTATTGATGTTGGTGGGAATTATCGCTCGTGGAACGGCTTTTACATTCCGGAATTATGATGCAGTAGAAGATCAATGGCAGGTTTTGTATTCCAGAATATTTTATGCGGCAAGTCTGTTGACGCCTTTCTTTTTAGGCATTATTGCAGCAGCAACCGTTTCATCATCAATTAATCCTGATGCAACCAACTTTTTGGATCTCTATATTTTTAGTTGGCTCAATCTTTTTGGGGTCGCTGTAGGACTTTTCACGATTGCTATTTGTTCGTATTTGGCTTGTATTCTTTCCATCCGAGAAAGCCGAAGTGATGATGAAGTAACGATGATGATTGGAAAATCTAAAAAAGCAATGGTCTTAATTGTTTTAACAGGAACGTTGGTTTTTGGCGCAGCATATTATTCAGGAATTCCATTATTTCAGTGGATATTTTCGAAGCCTTTAGGAATTGCAGCCGTTGTTGTTGCAACGATTTTGTTAGGTTTAATTTTCTATTGCATAAAGATACGAAAACTCCTTTCGATTCGATTATTTGCAGGATTGCAAGTGGTTTTAATTTTGGTTGCAGCAACGTATCAACATTATCCAGATATTGTTTTATTAGGAAACGGAAACCATTATTCTTTAATAGAACATGCCGCGCCAGAAGCAACTATCAATGCATTGGCTTGGGCGCTTTTAATTGGTTCCATATTCATCCTACCCTTTTTGTTTTATTTAATCTACGCGATGAGAAGGAAGTAAAAAAAAACGAACCGAAGTTCGTTTTTTAATATATCGTTAAGATTCTGTTATGCCAATTTCATCAACAGAACATCATCTATTTTCTCCACTTTTACCAAGTTGCTTTTGGTTAAAGTTTTAGAAGCTTTGTCCCATTTTTTTCCTGAGAATTTGGTTTGCTCCTTTACATCATTCAAAGGCATTTGCTCGCCAGATTTTAGGATTTCAAGAATTAACTTTTCATCTTCTCCTAATTCGACTGTTGGAGCCACTTTTTCTGGTTTCATTTGAGGAAAGAACAATACTTCTTGAATTGACGGGTTATTCGTTAAGAACATAATCAATCTATCCATCCCAATTCCAAGACCTGAAGTTGGTGGCATACCATATTCCAAAGCTCGTAGGAAATCTTGGTCGATAAACATCGCTTCATCGTCCCCTCTTTCAGATAGAGCCATTTGCGATTCAAAACGTTCTCTTTGGTCTATTGGGTCGTTCAATTCCGAATAAGCATTTGCGATTTCTTTTCCACAAACCATCAATTCGAAACGCTCTGTAAGACCTTCTTTGCTTCTATGTTTCTTGGTTAAAGGCGACATTTCCACAGGATAATCTGTAATGAATGTTGGCTGAATGAAGTTTCCTTCACATTTCTCACCGAAAATTTCATCAATTAATTTTCCTTTACCCATCGTTTCGTTTACTTCAATTCCGATAGATTTTGCAAAATCGAAAAGTTCTTGTTCAGATTTTCCAGTGATGTCGAAACCTGTATATTTTTCAATCGCTTCTTGCATAGAAACTCTTGGATAAGGCGCTTTCCAGCTAATTTGATGTTCACCAAAAGTAGATTCTGCAGTTCCATTAACCTGTGTTGCACAGAATTCTAACAATTTCTCCGTGAAATCCATCATCCAGTTGTAATCTTTGTACGCAACATAGATTTCCATTGCAGTAAATTCTGGATTATGCGTTCGGTCCATTCCTTCGTTACGGAAGTTTTTCGAGAATTCATAAACGCCATCAAAACCACCAACAATTAATCTTTTAAGATACAATTCGTTTGCAATTCTTAAATACAAAGGAATATCTAAAGCATTGTGATGTGTGATGAACGGCTTTGCAGCTGCTCCACCTGGAATCGATTGTAAAATTGGCGTTTCAACCTCAAAATATCCTGCATCGTTGAAAAAATTACGCATCGCCGTGAACAATTTTGTTCTCTTCACGAAAATTTCTTTCACGTGCGGATTCACCACTAAATCAGCGTAACGCTGTCTGTAACGCATTTCTGGATCGGTAAAACCGTCATGTACATTACCATCAGCATCCACTTTTGGCAATGGCAAGGGACGCAATGATTTTGTTAAAAGAATAAAATTCTTAACATTAACGGTCATTTCGCCAACTTGAGTTTTGAACAAATCACCTTCGATACCGATGATATCGCCGATATCTAAAAGCTTTTTGTATACTTCGTTGTATAAATCTTTATCTTCTCCCGGACAGATTTCGTCACGGTTAAAATACACTTGGATACGACCTTTAGAATCTTGAAGTTCCGCAAAAGATGCTTTCCCTTGGATTCTTCTGGACATTAATCTACCTGCAATCTTCACCTGTTTACCCTCTGCAAAATCCTGTTTTATAGATTCTGTAGTATCAGTAATTGTGTATTCTTCCGCTGGGAATGCATTGATCCCCATTTTGCCGAGCTCTTCTAACTTTTGTCGGCGGATAATTTCCTGTTCAGATAATTGCATTGTCTTATTTTAAATAACGTGCAAAATTAGTGAATTTAGAATTGATGGTCAATTGCTTTGCTGAGATTTTTTTTAAACTGAATTAAATTAATTCGTCCAAGAATTTCTTTCGTTTTTCGAAATAAAAGTCCAAGCCAAAATCCGACTTACTTTTTGACCTTGCGCCATATCGATAACTTTAACATCGATGGCACTTATCTTTTTTAAATTTTCTAAAAGTTTCGGAAGATGTTCCTTTTTAGAAATCAAACATGTGAACCATAAAACTTGCTGCGCAAAAGTTTTACTTTCTGTAATCATTTTTGTATTAAAAGCCAATTCGCCACCGTCACACCACAACTCAGATTGTTGACCACCGAAGTTAAAATTAACTTTTGGAGTTTTGTTTTTATTAAGATTTTTAGTTTTTCGAGAATTGCCTTTTATCGCTTCTTCTTCAGATTTATGAAACGGCGGATTACACATTGTCAGCGTAAACTTATCTTCTACCTGAATTATATTTTTAAAAATGAAATTAGGATTCGTTTGCTTTTTTAATTGAACTAAATTGGAAAGTTCAGGATTAGCATTTAATATTTTTTGCGCATTTTTCAGCGAAGCTTCATTAATGTCAGTTCCTAAAACTTGCCATTGATAAGACTGACTTGCGATAATTGGATAGACCATATTAGCGCCAACGCCGATATCTATTAGTTTCACGCTTTTATTTTTGGGAATATCACCAAGATCTTCCGCTAACAAATCTGCTAAATAATGTACATAATCTGCTCGACCAGGAATCGGCGGACAAAGATTGGCGTCGGGAATATCCCAATCTTTAATATGATAAAACTTCTGAAGCAAAGCTTTGTTCAGAAGTTTCACCGCTTTCGAAATACTAAAATTAATGGTTTTTGCACCAAATTTATTTTCGAAAACATAATGTTTAAGCTCTGGAACTTCAATAATTAAATCATCAAAATCGTAAGCTTGTCGATGAAGATTTCTAGGATGTAGATTTGATTTTTCGTCTGACATCAAATTACTTCTTCAAGCTTAGAACATAAGACGCCATCAACTTTGCATTCTCTTTGCTAAGTCCAGGATGTGCAGCCATAGGGACATTTCCCCAAACACCAGAACTTCCTTGGATAATTTTTTCGGCAAGCGCATCAATATTTTCGGGTGTATTTTCGTATTTCGCAGCCACTTCTTCGTAAGCAGGGCCGATCATTTTTTCATTAACTTTATGACACGCCAAACAATCCGCACCTTCAACTAAGGATTTCCCTTCTTCCAAAGGTGTCAGTTTTGCTTCTTCTTGTTTAGGTTCTTCGATAAGTGTTGTTGACTCTTTAGAATCTGTTGCTTCAGCTTTCTTTGAACAAGAAAAAGCTAACAAACCAACTGCTACTAAAAGGATTTTTTTCATAATCTTACTTTTCAACAAATTTAATCAAAGTATCTTGAACAAAAAAAGAGAATATCAATGACATTCTCTTTTTTAATTTGCTAAACTTTCATCGGTTTTAATCAATGATCATTTTGCGTCCCAATTTTATGTGTGTTTGCGTTTTTGTGTTTGCAAATCTGCAAAAAGGATTTTAGTGAAAAAATACCTATTTCGGGGTATATTCCAACTTTTTTAATACTAAAAATCACTCTTAAAAATGTGTGAAAATAAAATTTTAAAAATGCGTATTTTTGCAGCATGGTAAAAATTGGCAACATAGAACTTCCTGATTTCCCGCTTTTGCTAGCGCCAATGGAAGACGTTTCGGATCCACCTTTTAGAAGACTTTGCAAAATGCATGGTGCAGATTTGATGTATTCAGAATTTATTTCTTCGGAAGGACTCATTCGTGATGCTATAAAAAGCCGAAAAAAACTTGACATTTTCGATTACGAAAGACCTGTCGGTATCCAAATTTTTGGTGGCGACGAGGAAGCAATGGCTATGTCAGCAAGAATTGTAGAAACTGTAAATCCAGATATTGTTGACATCAACTTTGGCTGTCCTGTTAAAAAAGTCGTTTGCAAAGGTGCAGGTGCAGGCGTCCTAAAAGATATTGATTTGATGGTACGTTTGACGAAAGCTGTTGTTGACTCAACGCATCTTCCTGTTACCGTAAAGACGCGTTTGGGTTGGGATACGGATAGCATTAATATCGATGAAGTTGCCGAAAGACTACAAGCAACAGGCATCAAAGCCTTGACAATCCACGCAAGAACGCGCGCCCAAATGTACAAAGGCGAAGCGGACTGGCATCATATTTCGAGAATTAAAAACAATCCAAATATTGAAATTCCGATTTTTGGAAATGGTGACATCGACTCGCCTCAAAAAGCTTTGGAATATAAAAATAAATTCGATTGCGATGGTATTATGATCGGTCGTGGCGCCATTGGTTATCCTTGGATTTTTAATGAGATAAAACATTATTTTGAAACTGGTGAAATCTTACCAGAACCAACAATTACAGATCGACTTGAGGCGGTTAAAAACCATGCCGAATGGTCTGTAGAATGGAAAGGCGAACGTCCTGGTCTTATGGAAATGCGGCAACATTACAGCAATTACTTCCGTGGTATTCCGCATTTTAAAGAGTTTAAAACTAAATTTTTACAAGCTGTTACTTTAGAAGAAGTTGAAAACTTGATTGAAGAAACGAAAGAATTTTACGATGCTAAAGTTTTTTAATTATGAGAAAAGAGAGAACATCATAATGTTTTCTCTTTTTTCAGTTTTAAAAGCAATCAGTGCTTATTTCATTAATGCCCAATTTTCATTTCTATCATTTGTTATTTCTAACGAATTCTGTAACATTTCAGGAAAGTTTATACTAATTTTATAGATTCAAAAAAAATCAATAAAAAAGGACAAACTTTCTACGGATGAGAAATCCCTAGCCACGATGGAAGCGGCATCCTTTGGGTTGGAGTGAGGCGGCGGAGCGCAGCGGAGCCGACCGAGCGACAGGCCCAAAGATACAGCGGACAGCGTGATAAAGCTCCTAAAAATAAAATTATGCTAAGAGCAGAACACATCAAAAAAACTTACAACGCCGGAAAAAAAGTTGCTTTGCAAGATTTCAGCATCAACGTTCCTACCGCGAGTATTTATGGACTTTTGGGCCCTAACGGCGCTGGAAAAACCTCCTTTATACGTATCATTAATCAAATTACGCAGCCAGACGAAGGTCAAGTTTGGATCAACGATCAACCGCTCAACCCAAAACACATCAAACAAATTGGCTATATGCCCGAAGAGCGTGGACTTTATAAAAATATGACGGTTGGCGACCAACTTTTGTATTTTGGTGAGCTGAAAGGTATGACGCGTCAAGATGCTATGGAACAAGCAAAATACTGGTTCGCGCAATTGGAAATCGACCAATGGTGGAAGAAAAAACTAAGCGAATTATCGAAAGGTATGGCGCAAAAAATTCAGTTTGTGGTGACGGTTTTGCACCGCCCAAAATTGCTGATTTTGGATGAACCATTTTCTGGTTTTGACCCTGTTAATGCTAATTTGATAAAAGATCAAATCCTAAAACTTAAAGAAAACGGAACCACGATTATTCTATCGACACACCGCATGGAAAGTGTTGAAGAGATGTGCGATTATGTTGCACTAATCAACAATTCTCGCAAAGTCTTGGACGGAAAAGTTTTTGACGTTAGAGAGCAGTTCAAACAAAATATTTTCGCTGTGACTTTATCAGATTTTGATAGTTCGAAATTCGAAAACTTCCGCAACCTGCATCAATTGCAAGATGTTAAAGAAGAAAATGCTTTGGTATCTTTTGATTTTGAAAACGTTGAAAACAGAAATCTTTTGCTTCAAGATTTGATGAACATCGGAAACGTGAGAAGCTTTAACGAAAAAATACCGAGCATGAACGAAGTTTTCATCAACGCTGTGAAATCTAACTAATCTGCATTAATTTTTGATTAAATGAAAAATATTATACTTATCACTAAAAGAGAATACTTGACGCAGGTTAAGAAAAAATCTTTTATTATTCTTACGATTTTGGCGCCTTTGCTAATGATTGGTTTTGGCGTTTTGGTTGCTTTTATGTTCAAAGCTAACGAGTCAGAATATCACTTTAACGTCATCGACAAAAGTGGCATTTTTACTAAGCAACTAAAATCGACTAAAGACATTACTTATACTTTCGTACCCGAATCTACTGAACGTGCACTGACAAGTACCTTGAAGGAAATGGAAGGCATCGACGGATTGTTGATTATTCCGAAAGTTCAGAATCAAAATTTTAATTCGTTGGAAACTTCGACCAAACTTTTGACGAACAAAAAAATCGGAATGGACACCAAATCTTCGATAAACAGTGACCTAAGCGACATTCTAAAAAAAGAGAAAATAAAACAACTTGGACTTTCCGAAACGCAAATCGTAGATCTTAATTCTGGTTTCAAAATTACAACGCAAAATATTGCCGAAAACAACAAACCCGACAATGACATGGCTTTCGGTATCAAAACTGGACTAAGCATGGTTTTGGTGTACGCCACTTTTATGTTCATCATCATCTACGGCGTGCGTGTGATGCGAAGCGTTTTGGAAGAAAAAAACAACCGCGTTGTCGAGATTATCATTTCGTCGGTTAAACCCTTCGAATTGATGATGGGAAAAATAATCGGTGTTACATTGGTTGCTTTAACGCAGTTTATCATTTGGATTGGGATGTTTGTCACTTCGGCTCTTTTCTTAAATACAGGATTTATGGCTATGCAACAAAATATTCCTGCAGAAGCAAGCGAAACCATGAACAAAATGGATATCCAGCAAATTATCGGACAAGTATCGCACACATTATTGGACATGAATTTCGGATTGATTATCGCAGTTTTCATCGTGTTTTTCCTTTGCGGATATATCTTCTACAGTTCGATGTACGCCGCAATTGGTTCTGCCGTTGACAACGAAACCGAAACACAACAATTTACTTTATTTGCAATCATGCCATTGATGTTGGGCATGTACGGAAGCTTCACGATCTTCAACAATCCAGATGGACCTTTAGGTTTTTGGTTATCGATCATTCCGTTCACATCGCCTGTTGCAATGGTTGCAAGAATTCCGTTTGGCGTTCCGATGTGGCAGATTTTATTATCAATTTCATTGCTGATTGCTTCTACTCTTTTCATGGTTTTTGTCGCAGCAAAAATCTACCGAATTGGTATTTTGATGTACGGAAACAAAGCTACAGGCAAAGAACTTTGGAAATGGATTCGCACTAAATAATATTTTGGGCGTGCCCTCAAAACACTACGGCGCGGACGACTTTGTCGTCCGCGCCGTAGTGTTTTGAGGTCGGTCTGCGCGCAGTCGCTGTTATGTTCGGACGGCTCCGCTACGCTCCGCCACCTCACATCACGAGCTCCAACAATGCGCTTCGCCCTCACGCAAGGACGTGAGAGTTGACTATTTTTTCAAAAGAAGACTTACCCACTCTTCTCTTTGCAACTGTCTTTCTAAAGTTAAATTCTGAGCTTTACAAACTTCCAAAATATCATCAACATCGAAGAAGCAAAGTCCTGACAACAACAGTTCGCCACCATCATTCAAATCTTTAACATAAGTCGGAATATCCGAAATCAAAATATTACGATTGATATTCGCCAAGATAACATCAAATTTTTCTTTACCAAGATTTTCGGCAGTTCCCAATTCAATTTTTAAATCTACATTGTTACGTTCTGCATTTTCGTGAGAGTTTTCTACAGACCATTCGTCGATGTCAATTGCTAAAGTTTCGCCAGCACCTCGTTGTTTAGCAAAAATCGCCAACACCGAAGTTCCACAACCCATATCCAAAACTTTCTTGTCTTTGAAATCCATATCATACATCTGCTGAATCATCAAATGCGTTGTCGCATGATGTCCTGTCCCAAAAGACATTTTTGGCTGAATGATAATTTCGTAAAGAAGATTTTGACTTTCATGGAATTCTGCTCTTATCAACACTTTGTCATCAATATTAATTGGTGTAAAATTTTTTTCCCATTCTTCATTCCAATTAATATTTGGCATTTGTCGGGATTCGTAAGAAATTTCAACATCTGGAGAATTAAGTAAGTTAAGGTCTTTAAGCGCTTCTTCACTATACAAATCCTCTTGGATGTAAGCCAAAATCCCATCATGTTCTTCTGTAAAACTATCGAATCCAATACCGATAAGTTCTGCCATTAATATCTCGCTCCAAGGTTGTACCGGATTTATTTTGAATGTAAATTCTAAGTAAGAAGTCATATTTTTATTTTAATAATGCAAAAATAAGAATTATGCTTTTAAATAAGTTATGAGTTGTAAGTTATAAATCATGAATTTTAATAAAACACAAACATTAAACTTAAAACTCGTAATCTTTAAACTCATCAGAGTTTTAATTAAAAAAAGGAGTTCAGATTTTAATCCAAACTCCTTTTAAAAATTTTTTAAAAAAAACTATTCCACGCCAACAGAGTCGTCACCACGACCATCAGCCACTGCATGTATGTTTTTATTATCGTCCACAAGAATAATTTCTGTTCTTCCAATTTGCTCACGACGTTCGATTTTGTAACCCATTTTTTCTAAAGACTTCACCGTTGTTTCTGGGAAGTTTTTTTCAACAGCCACAGTTTCTGGCAACCATTGGTGATGGAACTTCGGAGCGTTAACTGCAAAGTTGGCATTTAAACCAAAATCTACAACATCTACAATCGCTTGGAAAACCGAGGTTGGAATTGTTGTTCCTCCAGGTGTACCAACAACCATTTTCACTTTATTATCTTTCATCAAAATAGTGGGTGCCATGGAAGATAGCATTCTTTTCCCTGCTTTAATAGCGTTAGCTTCTCCACCAACTGCGCCATACATATTTGGCACGCCTGGCTTTACAGAAAAATCATCCATTTCGTTATTTAAGAAAAAACCAGCACCCGAAACGACTGTTTTACTACCATAAAGTCCATTAAGTGTCGTCGTCACCGAAACCGCGTTTCCTTCTTTATCCAAAATCGAAATATGTGTCGTCTCAGTACTTTCCTTTCCTTGCTTTATGATTTTACCAACTTCACTACTCGGTGTCGCTTGATTCGGATTGTAGGATTTCCAACGGTTTTGCAAATACGCGTCGCTTACTAACTTTGTCGTTTCATCTTTAATAAAATCTGGATCGCCCATATATTCGGCGCGATCCGCATAAGCACGACGCTCAGCCTCAACCATAGGCTGTACAGTCTCTATAGCATTTTGTTGCGGATTTTTAACATCAGCATAACTGTACATTTTTAACATTTGTGCTAACAAAATTCCACCACTTGATGGTAAAGGCATAGTAACAACTTCATGACCTTTGTAGCTAAAAGTCATTGGTTTTCTTTCCTTGGTTTTATAGTTTTTAAGATCGGCTGCAGTAATAATTCCGTTTCCGAGTTTCATCTCGTTAACAATCATTTTGGCTGTTTCACCTTCGTAGAATTCCTTTTCACCATTCTTTTGAATACGTTTCAAGGTTTCTGCCAATTCTTTCTGAACCAAAATATCACCAGCTTTCCATTTTTCATTTTTTATAAAAACGGGGACATTTTTATTATGTTTCGCAAATTCTTCTTTATGCATATTAAGAAGTCCCGCTTCTTGCTCAGTAATTGCAAAACCTTTTTCGGCTAAATCTATTGCTGGTTGAATTAATTTAGCAAAACTTAATTTAGCATAAGGCATCGTCGCAAACATCCCAGAAATACTTCCAGGAATACCAACCGCCAATCTTCCATTCTGTGACAAATCGGTATTTGCATTTCCTTTTTTGTCCCAATACATATCGAATGTAGACTTTGCTGGTGCGGTTTCGCGATAGTCAAGTGCTATTTTTTTCCCATTATTGGTTGTAGCAACTAAAAATCCGCCACCTCCAATGTTACCCGCTTGTGGATAAACTACAGCCAAAGCCAATTGTGTAGCAATAACCGCGTCAAAAGCATTTCCTCCTTCTTTAAGAATTTTAGAACCAGCTTCACTGGCTAAAGGATGCGCCGAAACAATTACACCTTTTCGTTTGACCTTAACTTCTTTAACAATATTAATATCTGTGTATTGCGCCGTAATATTACCAAAAGCCAAAACTGAGGCAAGTGCGAGTAGTTTAATTTTCATAGTATAAATCAATAAAAAAGCAAAGTTAAAGATTAAAATTCGAGTATGTCAACATTCCATAAAAAGATTAAAATTCAATTATTCATGGTACAACTTTAGTAATTTTTTAAAAAATTATCACTCTATTTATATTTTTATTAGTTATATTCACAAAACAAAGATAATATATCAAATTCATCCTATAAGTAATATTAATTCTACATTCTTACTTTATTAAGTTAAAATGTTTATTAATAAACTTTAGCTTTTTTTGAATTTTGAGTTTGTATATTACAAAAAAGGGGAAAACTCAATAACTAAATAAGTTCTTTATGAACAAACTCGACTACGGTAAAAAGGCAGGTTAACCACAAAACTTTAAAATTAAACGAAGTAATTACCGGCTTCGCGTCGTTTTTTTTATTCTATATTAATCTCAAAAACACCTAAAAGTACTGAAATATTCTCTCTGGAAAATTTGGATTTTTTAATTGAATTATAAATGGGATTAATAGAAAATCCTGACGCAGAACGAAAATCTGCAGCTTCCAAAATACTTCTCTCAAAATGAGCGTGATCGAATCGACAATCTGCCAAAATAAGCCTTGAAAGATTAGCTTCTGCAAACTCACACTCGTGGAAATCAACATTTTTAAACTTTGACTTTCGCAAATCGACCTGATAAAAAGAAGAATGATTGAGCACTGAATGCTTGACATCTATCGAAAATCCGAAGTCATAACAATCTTCAAAATGAAGTCCTAACATTTTACACTCCACAAATTCCACATCGCGAAAAGCCGTATCTCCCAACTTCGCAAGACTCCAATTACAATTGACAAAACGACTTTCAGAGAATTTATAGCCTGAAAAATTAAAATCTGAGAAATCACAATTTTCGAATATACATTGGTCAAAATCGCCTTTTTCGATTTCAGAAAAGTTGCTTGGACTAAATTGTTGGTCAAAAAAGGATTTCATAATTAGAATTTAAAAGTTTATTAAAAAAGAAAAGTTTTATTTTCAGTTTTAAATTAGGGACAATATTAAAAAACGGGTAAATTTACAGAATCGATTTTGATGACGAAAAGCGCTTGAATGAAAACCTCGAAAAAAGTTTTAATAATCTCTTATTATTGGCCTCCAGCTGGTGGTCCAGGTGTACAACGTTGGTTAAAGTTTGCGAAATATCTTCCCGATTTTGGTTGGGAACCAATTATCTACACACCCGAAAATCCGAGTTACCCGATTGTTGACGAAACGCTTCTTAAAGAAGTACCTGAAAACATAAAGATTGTTAAAACCAAAATTTGGGAACCTTATCAACTTGCTGAAAAATTCAGTAAAGGCAATAAAAAATATAAAGCTGGACAATTTGATGTTGGTAAAAATCAATCTATGATGTCGAAGCTTTCTATTTTTGTGCGAGGCAATTTTTTTATTCCTGATGCACGAAAATTTTGGGTAAGACCTTCCATAAGTTTTCTAAAAAAATATCTGAAAGAAAAAAACATCGATGTTATTGTGACAACGGGTCCACCACATTCTTTGCATTTAATTGGACTTGGATTAAAAAAAGAAATTCCTAATCTAAAATGGATTGCCGACTTCCGTGATCCTTGGACAGAAATATCTTATTACAAACATCTAAAACTTACAAAATCTTCTGACCAAAAACAGCGCAATCTCGAAAAATTAGTTTTTAAAACAGCTGATTTGACTTTAGCAACAAGTTATAGTGACGCAAAAAATTTCAGAAAGCTGGGCGCCAATTCGGTGTGTATTACCAATGGTTTTGACACAAGTAATTTTGTTGAAGCTGATAAATCAAAAAGCGACAAAGACAAATTCAGTTTGAGTTATGTTGGGGTGTTGGAACAGTTGAGAAATCCAGAAAATCTTTGGAAAGCCATTAATGAACTTCTGGAAGAGCATAAAGATTTTGAAAAAGATTTTGAAATGAAATTTGTTGGTCGTCTCGATGATAAAATTCTTGAAAATCTAAAGGCATCAAAAGTTGGAAAACATTTGCAAATCCTCGGTTATCTTGCTCACGGTGAATCTTATCAGGAAATGCAAAATTCGGATTTGTTATTGATTACTAACTTTCCAAACGATTCGTCAAAAGGTATTATTCCGGGGAAATTGTTTGAATATTTATCGACAGGAAAACCTATTCTTTCTTTTGGTCCAAAAGAGGCTGATGTTTCAAAAATTTTGGAGGAAACGAAGGCTGGAAAACATTTTGATTATTCAGAAATTGAAAGCTTGAAATCTTATATTCTACAAATTTATCAGCTTTGTAAATCTGGAAATAGCAATTCTAAAAACGCCAACATTGACGCTTTTTCACGAAAAAATCTAACAAAAGATTTGGCTGAAAAACTGGATATTTTGGTTACTGAATAATTCTTCTTTGGCATTAAATTTTAAGCTTTCAAAAAAATAAAATTCATTTTTCTAAATTTTCTAATTATCCCGCATCTGCGTGAGGGCGAAGCGCATTGTTGGAGCTCGTGATGTGAGGCGGCGGAGCGCAGCGGAGCCGTCCGAGCATCACAGCGACTGCGCGTAAACCGACCTGAAGCGCGAACGAGGGCGACGCGGAGCGTCGAACCGAGTGAGCGCAAATGGGCACGCCAAAATTTAACTTTTTATTATGAATATAGATTTCTTTTTTGGCACGTTATTTCCTTCTATAGATACAAAATCAAATAGTTAATAATTAAAAAAAATAAATTATGGGATCTAAGAAAAATGGCCTTTTGGCATTGTTAGGATTGGGCGCTTTAGCATATTGGAAGTATAAAAAATCGACGCCAGAAGAGCAACAAGCGGTGAAAGATAAAATCAATACAGCGAAAGATAATTTGACGAAATTCGGCAACGATTTGAAGTCGAAAGCAAATGACGCACTTGATCAAGCAAAAAATAAAACAGGAGAATTGAAGCAAGACGTTGAAAACGCTGCTAAATAATTTTTCTTTCGAGAAGAAGTAAAAAAGACGGCTTATGCCGTCTTTTTTTTGTTATTTAATAAGGTTTTTGACTTGTAAATCTCCAAATCCAAAAACGCCATATTTTAGTTTTACTTCTTTGCAAAGATCTTCAAAGTTTTTATAATTTTCTGAAAGATATTTTAATTCAGATTTTGTTTCGCCAGATTTTAAATCTATAATTGAATCTACTATTAAATGCAACTTTCGAAAGACTTTTGAGTTTTCGGAAGAAAGACTTTTTAATTCTTCTAAATCATTATCTGAAAATGCTTTCCAAAGTTTTTTCGCCAACGCAATATCTCGTTCTGAAATTTCGATCGCAGTTTTAATTTGATTTTCAAAATCTGTTGCTTCAAGATTTGCAAAACCGTCCCAAGATTCTTCTTTTGGAAAAACACGGAAAAGCTTTAAATCTTTTTTGACTTCGCTGAGTAAAAACCAAAAATTGAGTTGACAAAATACATCGTATTCAAACCAAAAATAAATTGCAGAACCTTCTTCGATATTTTCAAACTTTTGAAATTCTGAAAGTACTTTTTCCTGATAGCCTATCTCAGATTCAGCGTAAGTTTGAGCAATAAAATATTGACGGTTTATCCAAAAATTCTCTTATTTAACAGGTCCTTCGATAAGGCATTCTCGCCAAATTATCATTTGAGATTTATCGACAACTTTGTCAAGCGTCGCAGCGAGACAATCGCCGTTAAGAACATGAAAAACCTTTGAATTTGTCATTTATTTTATAATTCAATATTTAAAAAATCATCTTGACGAATAGTTCTTTGCTCGCCGGTCGTAAGATTTTTAATTGTCAAGGTTTGGTTTTCAATTTCTTCTTGACCAAGAAAAACAAGACTCTGAATTCCTTTTTTCTCAGCATAAGTAAATTGTTTTTTTAGTTTTGCAGCGTCTGGATAAAGTTCTGCTGCTATGTTTTTATCTCTAAGTTTAGAAATGATTTTATAGGCTTCAATCGCTTCTGCATCACCGTAATTTGCAAACAAATACTTAACTTGATTGTCATTAAAATTTGGGAATAAATCCAATTCTTCTAAAACCAAATAGATCCTATCCAAACCAAAAGAAATCCCTATTCCAGGCATATCTTTAACGCCAAAAACTTCTGTCAAATTATCGTAACGACCGCCGCCGCCAATAGAACCCATTTCAACGCCATCTGCTTTAACCTCGAAAATTGCGCCTGTATAATAATCTAAACCACGAGCCAAAGTGATGTTAAATACCAAACTTTCTGCTTCAATTCCTAAATCTCTGGCTTTTAAAATGACAAATTCTAACTCGTCAACACCTTGAAGACCAATTTCAATGTTAGCAAAACGTTCTTTTAATTGAAGTAAATTTTCTAAAGCATCGCTTCCTTGTTCAAAAAGGAAATCCAGCTTTGCGATGGCTTCTTGAGAAATATTTTTCTCCTTCATTTCTTTAACCACGCCATCTTTACCGATTTTGTCCAACTTATCTAGAGCTACAGTAAAGTCAATCAATTGATCCGAAATTCCCGCATATTCTGCCAAACCTGAAAGAATTTTACGGTTATTCATGTGGATTGAAACAGGCAAATTAAGATCCGAAAATGATTTAAAATACAACTTCAACAACTCTACTTCTTGCCAAAGACTTGTACTTCCCACAACATCCGCATCACATTGATAAAACTCTCTGTAACGTCCTTTCTGTGGACGATCAGCACGCCAAACGGGTTGAATTTGATAACGCTTGAACGGGAAAGTCAACTGTCCATTATTCATTGCTACAAATCTGGCGAAAGGCACTGTCAAATCATAACGAAGCGCTTTTTCGGAAATCTGAGAAATCAATTTTTGAGAATTTTTCGCACTCCAATCTTCCTCTTTAGTTTTAGAAGCATAATCTCCCGAATTTAGGATTTTAAAAATCAAACGGTCGCCTTCTTCACCATATTTCCCTGTTAAAGTGGCAAGATTTTCAAAACTTGGTGTTTCTAAAGGCTGAAAACCAAATAGTTCAAAATTCTTTTGAAGTTTATTAATGATATATTTTCTACGAAATACTTCTTGCGATGTAAAATCTCTTGTTCCTTTTGCTAAACTCGGTTTCATGCTTTGAAAAATTCTTCTTTTTGATAAAAGCAAAGTTACTAATAATCTAAGAATTTTCAATTTTGATTTTTAACACAGATATTATCAGTTTTAGAACTTATGAGAATAGATTAACTTCATCAAGAATCGTCCAGAAAATCTGCATAAATACTTAGCTTTGTCATCAAAATAATCTCGCAATGAAATACCACACAAGAAAATGGGTAAAACCAGAAGACCTCAACCCAAATCATACACTTTTTGGAGGAAGACTTTTGGAATGGATTGATGAAGAAGCCGCTCTTTATGCTATTATCCAGCTAGAAAATCAAAAAACTGTAACCAAATATATGTCCGAAATTAATTTCGTAAACTCCGCCAAACAAGGCGACATTATCGAAATAGGACTTTTGCCAATCGGATTTGGACACACTTCTCTCACCCTAAAATGTGAAGTCAGAAACAAGATGACACATCAAACCATTATCACCATTGATAAAATTGTGATGGTTGCTTTGGGTGAAAACGGAAAACCAGTCGCTCACGGCAAAACGCAAATCGAATATGTTGATGATCGCTTAAAAAATCAAAATAACACAGAAGATTAGTTCTGTGTTATTTTTTTAAGATCAATTACTTAATAATAGAATCTCTTCAATTCGGATTTCGGTTATTTGTCGTTTTACCCCATCTTTATCTTCGTAATTACGATACATGATTTTGCCTTCAATGGCAATTTCTTTTCCTTTAGGAACATATTTTTCTAAAATGTCAATTATTTTTCCATAACCAACTAAGTTATGCCATTGGGTTTCTTCCACTTTTTCTCCATTTTGGTTAATATAAAAATCAGATGTTGCAAGGCTAACATTTGCTCTTTTTGTACCACTTTCGAAAGTGTGGATTTCTACTTCTTTTCCTGTGCGACCGATAAGTGTCACGCGATTTCTTAAAGACATAATTTTAAAATTTTAATTATACAACTAGATTCTGGTCGTCATTTCTTTTCCTGAATCTCTGTGACAAAGTTGCGAGAATAAGAAAATATTAGTCGGTTATAAAATATTTAAAATCGTTTGTAGTCGTTTGTAAACGAATAAGTATTTGAAATACAATTTTTTGTAGATTTAGTATTCAAAAACATAAAAATGAAAATTTCTTTTCTAGTAATTATTATTTTAGTTTTTACAAATTTTCACTCTTTTCAGGAAACACAAAAGTTTTTGGATTCTACAACTGTTATTAAAAATAATCACTACAAATTGGATGTTGTACAAAAAAATCTTAATGAAGAGGCTTTGGTTAGTTTTTCATTGTTTAAAAAAATAAATAAAAAATGGATTAAACTTAAAGATTATCGTTTTCAAAAAAAAATTTCGTTCTCTCTGTTGACACAAGTGAAGACCTCAACAATGATGGCTACAAGGATGTCAAGATTTCGTTTGCACAGGCAGCGCGCGGAGCCAATGAAATTAATCGGTTATTTGTTTTTTATCCAAAATCGCAGAAACTTATCGATGAGGAAAACTCTGCGAATTATCCCAATTTGCATTACAACGAGAAAAGAGATTGTGTAACCTCAGACATTTTTTATGATGGAAGCGCAACTTATTTTTTTTAAATTAAGAAAAATATATTAGAACCTTTTCGGAAAAGTTGAATTTTATGATGACAGTATCTCTAGCTACAAGATTGTGAAAGGCAAAGAATTTTTATTAAAAAAACAAGCCTATAAGTCTGATGAGGGCGCGACCTTCTTTTCTAATTTTGATCCAGTTGAGGAATAATTTTTATGACAAATATTTTATTAAAAACATTTTCGGAAGATGATTTTGAATTGCTAAATAATTGGATCACAACTAATGAAGATCTAATGCAACTTGCTGGTTCAGCTTTAGTTTTTCCGTTAACTAAAAAACAATTTATTGAAGATTTAAAACAAGAGAATCGCTATGCTTTTTCAGTTTTTAAAAATGAAAAATTAATAGTTTATGCTCAAATTTTGAAAAAAGAAAACAGCTTTCTTCTTGGCAGAATTTTGATTGGCGAAAAAGAAAATCGCGGACAAGGTTATGGACAGATTATTATTGAAAGACTTTTGGATTTTGATTTTAAAAAATTTAAAAATAAAACCGCCGAACTTAACACGTCTTTGACTGGAATACATCAGCAATAAAATGTTACGAAAAAATAGGTTTTAGAATAAATCTAGACTTAAAAAAAGAAGTCCAAATCAATAAGAAAATTTGGACTTCGGTTAATATGACTATGGGAAAACTAAGTGACTTGCTTATTTCTTAGACAATCTAGTTGAAAAATCGCTAATCACATTTTGATATTTTCTAAGCACACGATCCCAATCACGGAACTGTTCATCTGCCTTTACACTGGTTCCACTAGCACCAGAATATTCGCTATTAAGTTTAACTTTAAAAGTTAATGGATTCGATTTTGATAACTTAACAATAAGCCTAGTACGGATTGTATTTTGTTGAAAGGATTGAATACTCCAAGCTGTTCGCAGATAAGAAGTTTCTTTGTCGCTAACCTCGATTGCGTCAAAATAGTCTGTCACAATTTGGGTAGTCAACTTCCACGCGTCAGAAATTGAAAGGTCTGGATTTACAGCAATTTCGAAATCAATATTAGCCTGATCCGTTTTAATAGATGCTTCTTCGGAGTCATTCGTTTTCATATTGAAAAACAAAGTTTTAGGTGGCTCTGGTCCTGCTTTCTTTCCACAAACGGTGGCTTCATATTTTAAAAATTCTGTTTTCTGCTCCTTAACATTATAACATTCACTTTTATCCACTTTCAAAAGATAAGTTCCGGACCAACCAATTGTCCATTGACAATAATACTAGCATCATTTTCAGATGTCGACACAGTCACTTTTTGAGCTGTTACATTCGTAAAAGCAAAAATTGTACAAAGTAAAAATAGAGTTTTCATAGTTAAATACTTTTTATTGCTCACACAATATTAGACTATGTTTTGGACTTTTTAATACCTAGTTCTAGGTATTTTTACAAAAATTCTGCTTTTTTCAAACTGCTTTTTGACACTATATTTTTCGATAAGAATGCTTTTTTAGTTTTAATGTATTATTAATATTTTTTATTATATTATAAAACTAAAACACTGACTAACAACCACATTATAGATTAAAAAAATCTTTGAAAAAACAAAAAAAACAGAAGCTAAAAATAACTTCTGTTTTTTTATTATTAAATTATTTCAAACCTAACATTTGAGGACCTTGTTCAAAAACAATATCGACAGGAATATTATGTGTTTTTAGCTTGTCAAGATCTTTTTGTAAATCTGCTGGGATAATACCTTTTTCGGCATACAATTTTTTAACGCCGTCATAATCGCCGTTACCTTGTAATGTTAAAACCAGTTCTGAAAGGCCATTCATCGCAGCTTCCATCTTCGGAACATTAACTTTATATCGTCCGTTGGCTGACTTTTCGAAAGCGCCTTTTTCAGCAAAGTAATTAAACGCAATCATATTCGCAGTGCCGTGCGCCGAACTTGCCCCGAATCTCACCGAACGGAAAATCCCAGCTAAAAATGTTACGAAATAATCTTCTTTACTTCCCGACAATTCGCCTTTTTGTAACAGTTGATTAACCATATAAAGTCCTAGGATATCCGCTTTTCCTTCTTCCAAAGCTGAGTTAGCTTCCTTCAATGCTTCGCGAACAGAGCCTCTGCCGTTAACTGTATTTTTAATGCCTAAGCCGTGCGCCACTTCATGGAACATCACGTTAGAAAAGAACGAATCAAATTTGATATTCTTCTGTTGACTTTCATCGATAAGCGAAGTTGCAATCGGAACCAAAATTTTATCAAACTTAGCTTTCATCGCATTTTTAAGTTGCAATCTTCTCGTTCCTTTTTCTAATTGAACTTTCTCATCATTTGGTAAGTTAATAGCAATGGTTTTTCCAGCTGCGTTGCAATCCCCAGCATAAAATACGACATCATAGGCATTAAGATCCGAATCTGTCCCTGGAACTTCCTTCTTATATTCTGCTTTTACAGGAAGATTGGTTTGCAACTCGGGAAGATATTTCACAAACTTCGCCAACTTGTTACTCCACTCCACATCTTTCACCAAAACATAAGCTTCAAAAGATGATTTGTAACCAAACATTTGGTCTTCATAATTTTCGATTGGGCCAATAACCAAATCCAAATTTGAGTTTTTCATGTCCATCCACGCCAAATCGCTCGGATAATAATTGTCCGTCATTAAAGCTTCTGCACGAAGCTTCAAATATTTTTTAAGACCTGCATCTTCCGCGATTGTCGACGCTTCATTCAGATAATTTGCAGCTTCTTGCAATTTAGTTTTAAACTCTACCGAATACGGCACCGCATATAACTTGCCTTTATCATCTCTTTTAACAACAGAATAAGCCGATTTTCCGTCTTTAACATCCGCCTTTTCAAACTCAGCTTTTGTCATGTTAGTTGGATAGTAAGTCGCACCTACTGGCTTTGCACCAACGCCCGCTACGAATGGCTTTTCGTTATTAAGACGATCCCAAGGTCCATAATTAATGATAGCATAATCTTTCGCTTCACCAGATAATTTGGACAACAATTTAGTTTTGTCACCGTAAGCTTGTTGCCAAAACAAATCGTCCATCACTTTTGCAGCTTTGAACATTAATTTCAAAACTTCTTTTTCTTTCGTTGTTAAATGCGAAATATCGGTTGTTAGGTCAACTTTTGCGTATTGTTGAAAAGGATAAGACTCTTGCATTTTTGTAATTTTTGCCTTTGTTTTAGTTGTTTTTTTCTGAGCCGAAAAATTGGTTAACAAACCCGAAACAGCTAATAAGCCAAGTATAATTGTTTTTGATTTCATTAGAATTAATTTGTGTAAATTTAGTTATTAATCTTCGGAGCAAATCTATTTTCTTGTATTAAAACATGATAATTTTGATTTTAAAAGCAGTCAAAACGAGCATTTTTATTGAAGGGAATAGTTTTTGATTCTTCCGAAACTGAATATTAACACCATGCAAACTTGTCCAGAATGTGGCGAAAAAATCGTTGGTCGCTCTGATAAAAAATTTTGTTCTGATGCTTGTCGCAACAGTTACAACAACCGAATCAATAAAGACACGACTAATCTGATGCGAAATATCAATTATCAACTTCGCAAGAATCATCGTATTTTGACAGATTGCAATATTGACGGTAAAACCAAAATTTTAAAATCAAAATTGTTGGCTTTGGGATTCAGTTTCGAGTATTTTACACAGATAGTTGTGTACAAAAACGCTTCGGAATATAGATTTGTCTACGACCAAGGTTACAAATTTTTGGAAGATGATTGGATTTTGCTGGTCAAAAACATTTCGAATTAAATTATGTATTTTATACTTATCATCGTTTTAGCAATTGCTACTACAGTTTTTCTATTTATGCAACAACCGATTTTTGGTTCTAAATCTAAAGGTCGTCGCCTCGAAAGAATTAAAAAATCTGCAAACTTCCGAAAAGGACGTTTTCAAAATATAGAACATACGCCTAACTTCGGAGAAGGCTTTACACCCAAAAAAGTTATGTGGGATTTTTTAACACAAAAGGTTCCTAATAAAACGCCAAAACAAGCCATTCCTTCAAAAAAAACTGAATTAAAATCTCAAAATACTGATGACGAATTTTTAGTTTGGATGGGACATTCATCTTACTATTTTCAGGTTGATGGGACAAAGTTTCTGGTGGATCCAGTTTTTAGTGGCAACGCTTCGCCAATTGCAGGTACAACAAAATCTTTCAAAGGTTCGGATATTTATCAATCGGATGATTTTCCTGAGATCGATTATTTGATTATTACGCATGATCATTACGATCATTTGGATTATAAAACTTTAAAAAGTTTAAAACCAAAAATTAAGAAAATCATTTGTGGATTGGGTGTTGGTGCACATCTCGAACGTTGGGGATTTGCAGAAAACCAATTGATAGAACTGGATTGGTACGAAGATGCGGTTTTAGAAAAAAATATCCACATCACTTCTACCCCAGCCCGACATTTTTCTGGACGAGGCTTGAAAAGAGATATCAGTCTTTGGTCCTCTTTTGTTTTAAAATCTAATCGTCATAACATTTTTGTTGGTGGCGATAGTGGTTACGGAAAACATTTTAAAAACATTGGTGAAAAGTTCGGTTCTTTTGATTGGGCAATTCTCGAAAATGGACAATATAACGAGCGTTGGCATTACATCCACACTTTGCCGTCCGAAACTATAAATGTTATCGAAGATCTACAAGCCGAAAATGTTATCCCTGTTCATTCTTCAAAATTTGCTTTAGCCATGCATTCTTGGAAAGAGCCTTTAGAGAAAATTACAGAAAATAGTCAAGGCAAAAACTTTAAAATCTTCACACCAATGATTGGCGAAAAGGTGGATTTAAATAATAAAAATCAAGAATTTGCAGCTTGGTGGGCTTCTTAAAATTTTGTTAAAAAAGATTATCTTTGCCGAAATTTACAAAAAGCTCGATGAAGAGAATTTTTACTATTGTTTTTTTAAGTATTGCTACGTTTCTACTGGCTCAAAATAAGTATCAAAATCAATATTATTTCTACGAAAATAAAGGTCAAATTATTGACCAAAAGGCAAAGCCAAATCCTGAGGTTAAGTATCTTTTTAATTCCGCGGGATTAAATGTCCAAATCAAGAAAACTGGTTTTTCTTATGATGTCTATGAAGTTGAAAAAAAAGTATCAAAAAAGAAACAAGCAACTTCTGAAAATACCATTAATCCTAAGCTTCAGAAAAAGCAAAATCAAGAGGTCGAATATACTTCTAAATATCATCGTGTCGACATCAATCTCGTTAATGCCAACACTAATGTCCAAATTGAAGCTAACGGAAAATCGCCAGATTATGAGAATTATTACAATCTAGAGCACAACCCAAAAGGGGTTGAAAAAGTGCATCGTTATGAGCGAATTGTTTACAAAAATGTTTATAATAATGTTGATTTAGTATTTTTTAAACCTAAAGATTCTACAAAAACCGTAGAATATAATTTCTTAGTTCATCCAGGTGGAAAAGTATCAGACATCAAAATGAAATTTGAAGGTGCCAAAACCAAATTAAAAGATGGCAAACTCGCTATGGCACTCCGTTTTGGAGAAATGCAAGAAAACATTCCTAACTCTTGGATAGAACATTCTAATTCAAAACAAAACATTGTTGTTAATTTCAAAGATTTAGGAAATCAAACATTTGGTTTTGATTCTGAAGTTAACATTTCTGATAAAACCATTGTTATAGATCCTGTGCCAACAAGGATTTGGGGGAGTTTTTTTGGTGGAGATAATGATGATTCTGCTAGTTTTATGACAAAAGATCTTTTTGACAATGTAATATTTACTGGACTAACCTATAGTAGATCAAATCTTGCAACCACCGGGTCTTACATTAATAATCATTGGTCTACAAATCCGCATATATTTGAAGTTGATGGCTATTTGACGAAATTTGACAAAGATGGACAACGCCTATTTAGCACCTATTTGAGAAGTACAACAAATCGTGTAGCAATAGATAAAAACAATTATATTATTGTAACAGGGTCAACAACTTACGAAAACCATGGTACACCTGGAACATACAAAAGCGCTTTACCAGCCTCTGATGGATTTGATGGATTCATTATTAAGCTTAATCCTGGAGGTACAAGAATATGGGGAACCTATTATGGGGGTGAAGATGCCGAGATTTTATCAGCACTTTCAATTGACCAAAATAATGATATTGTAATTGGAGGCTCAACCAATAGTAAAACGAGAATATCAACAAACGGAACAAATGCAGGAAACGCCAGCAATCAGGTTTATGATGGTTTCATCGCAAAATTTTCTACAAGCGGACAGTTAATTTGGGGTTCATACTTTGGAGGAAGTTTACAAAATAAAATCACAGATCTTACAACTGACGAAAAAAATAATATCTACGCGGTTGGAACGACATTTAGCAATGACGGGATTAGTTTTGGAAATAGCTATCAAACCACTAAAGGCAAAGACTTTGATGCTTTTTTAGCATCCTTTTCATCCAATGGAAATATAATTTTTGGTACATATCTAGGAGGTGATGGAGAAGATGTCGCCTACAATATAAGTTATGGTAATGATAAAGTATTGTTATCAGGTATTACTTATAGTAAGACAGGTATTGCTACTTCTGATGGAGAGTATCCTCAATATCAAAATCAAGCTCCCAATGGTTATAATTCTTTTTATACACTATTTAGCACCAATGGTAGTATCATTAGAAGTTCATATTTTCCATCAACAATTACAAATGTAAAATCTTTATCCAATGGAGATTTCTATCTCGTAGGAATCGCAAGGAATGATGAGGTAAGATTCTCAACTACAAATGCTTATCAAAGAATAGTTTTAGGTTATAGCGATGCCTTCATTTCAAAATATAATGGCTTAAATTTTTCAAAAATATGGGCGACTTATTTTGGAGGCTCATCAACTGACTCAGGAAGTGATATTGCAATCAGTGAAGCATCAAAAACAATCTTTCTATGCGGATCAACTAGCAGTTCTGATCGAATTGGTACACCAGGAACATACATGCCAACTAACACTGCTTCCGCAGGAAAAGCATTTATTTCGAAGTTTAGTGATTGTATTAATAATCCTTTTGTCTCCTCAAATTCTCCAATTTGTGTTGGTAGTGGCATCGAACTAAAAGCGTCTGGCGGGACAAATTTTTCTTGGACTGGTCCTAATGGTTTTACATCCAGTCTGCAAAATCCCATTATCACGAATGCCACAACTGCAAATTCTGGCATTTATTATTGTCACATTACTGGGACTGGAGGTTGCGATGGTACTTATACAGTGACTGTTTTTGTTGGGGATAATGAAAAACCTATTCCTGACAATCCTAGTCTTCCAAAATTAACTGGTGATTGTAATTTTGTAGTGACACCAATTCCGACTGCGACAGACAAATGTGCAGGAAAAATTACAGCAACAACGACAGATCCTTTAAGTTATAGTCTTCCTGGTCTTTATACAATTACTTGGACATACAATGACGGAAATGGAAATACCGAAACACAAACCCAACTAGTAGAAATTACCGATCAACCGAGACCTACAGGAAATTCTCCACAAAAATTGTGCGCGATTAAGCATCCAAAAATTTCGGATATCCAAGTTGTTGGGACTAACCTAAAATGGTATGACGCGAGTGGTGCGATTTTACCAGTAAATACAGCCTTGGTTGATAATAAAAAATATTATGTCACACAAAATAGCGCCGGTTGTGAAAGTTCAAAACTAGAAATCTTGGTTAAAATTTCAGATCCTGTGGCACCATCTGGAAATTCCTTTCAAAACTTTTGTATTGGACAACATCCGACCTTAGCAGATATTGCACTTACAGGACAAAATATCAAATGGTATAATGCATCAAATATTTTATTAGCCCAAACAACTTCACTTATTGATGGCGAAACTTATTATGCAACACAAACAATTTCTAGTTGTGAAAGTATTAATAAATTAGCTGTAAAAGTTGCCGTTAATAATAGTAGTATACCTGCTAAAAATTATGTTGAACCTACATTTTGTAATGATACAACAGATGATTTTAAATTTATTAATTTAAACGATTATAGAACTAAATTAATTACTAATATAACCAGTTTACAATTCACTTTTTATGATAGTAACCATCAATTGGTGCCTGATTTTACAAAAGCCAAACTCAATATTGGGCATAACCTTTTTAATGTCGAAATTAAAAACACAGTTGGTTGTTCGCAATGGTTTACATTAGAATTTAATTTAAACAAAAAACCAAAACTGAGCCTTCCTCCCGAAGTTGAATTTTGTAGTGGCATCGATGCAGAACTTAATGCTGGCGACTGTGCAGGATGTACTTTCTCATGGAATACTGGCGAAACAACTCAAATTATTAAAACTCAAACTGAAGGCACATATTCGGTTACTATCACCACTGAAAAAACTTGTCAAAACTCGGCATCAGTCGTTGTTAAAAAAGCAAAACTTGCAACGATTAAAAATATCCAAATAGAAAATAATTTGGTAACAATTATAATGTCCGAAGCTGGCAATTATCTATATTCTGATGATAATATCAACTGGCAAACCTCTAACCAATTTAAATTAGAAAACGGAAATTACACCATCTATGTTAAAACAAAAGCGGGATGCATAATCGACCAACGTACAATTAGTATTTTCGAAATCCCAAATAGTTTTTCCCCGAATGCTGATGGTATTAACGACACTTGGAAAATTAAAGGTTTAGAAAATTATAAAGATTCTCAAGTCATTGTTTTGGATCGATTTGGTAAGAAGCTTTTCGAAACCAAAGTTAATGGCATTTTTGAATGGAACGGAAAAATCAATGGACATCCATTGCCAACAGATACATATTGGTACATCATTAATGTTAGTGATGGCCGAAGTTTCAAAGGATTTTTGGTTTTAATAAATCGAAATTAATTTTAATTAAAAAAAACAGCGCCTCAAAATTGAAGCGCTGTTTTGTTATATTTCTGAAATTTATTATTGGAATAAATCTTCTTCTACTGGTTTTTCAACAGGATACTTTTCTGTGAAACATCCAAAACAATGATTCTTAGATCCTAAAATATCTTGCAAATTAGGAACAGACAAAAACTCCAAACTATCAACTTCTAGATAATCTCTAAGTTCATCTTTGGTCATATTTGCTGAGATTAAATCATCTTTAGTCGGCGTATCGATTCCTAAAAAACAAGGCGCAATAATTGGTGGGGAAACACTTCTAAAGTGAATTTCCTTAACACCTGCTTTTTTCAAAATTTTAACCAGACGTTTGGACGTTGTTCCTCTAACAATCGAGTCGTCGATAATCACAACACACTTGTCTTTAATTTCGGAAACAATTGGATTTAATTTAAGATTAACATAATGCTCGCGCATCTCTTGCGACGGAATAATAAATGATCTCCCGATATAACGATTCTTGATCAACACTGGACGGAAAGGGATTCCCGAAGCTTTCGCAAAACCAATTGCAGCAGGAACACCAGAATCTGGAACACCAATCACTACATCCGCTTCAACAGGCGCTTGTTCCCAGATTTTCATACCTGATTTCTCACGAACTTCGTGCACATTGATGCCTTCCAACATCGAGTCTGGACGCGCAAAATAAATATATTCGAAAGAGCAAATTCTGTTTGTGCAATTTTCTTTAACCAAATAAGATTGAAGTCCTTTTTCGTTATCGCTTGTATAGACGATTTCGCCTGGAAGAATATCACGCACATATTGTGCACCAACACCATCCAAAGCACAAGATTCTGATGCCACAACAAAAGTTTTTTCGTCAATCGCTCCTAAAACCAAAGGTCGAATACCGTTAAAATCACGGAACGCAAAGAATTTATTTCGAGTAACACCAACTACAGAATAAGCACCTTCAATCTTTTCCATCGTCGCTTTAATCGCACCACGAAGTCCAAGATCTAGGTTTTTCTGAATTAATCTTAAAATAACCTCAGAATCCGAAGTCGCACGGAACACCACACCTTCTTCCTCCAACTCTTTTTTGAGTTGTTTGGCGTTGGTCAGATTTCCGTTGTGCGCGATGGATAAGATAATTTGATCATATTCGTTCTTTGCAAAGAAAGGTTGATAATTGTATTTTTTTTTGTCGCCCGCTGTCGTGTAACGCGTGTGACCGATAACACAATTTCCCATGAAAGTTTCGGGATTTTCGATGGTTTTAAAAACATCCAAAACCAAACCTTCATCTTTTATAGAATACATTTTCCCATCGTTACCAACGGTAATTCCGCAAGCTTCTTGCCCACGATGTTGCAATGCAAAAAGTCCAAATTGTGATAACGAAAATGTGTCTGTATTTTCGTCGGAAACCAAACCAAAAATCCCGCATTCTTCTTCCATTTTGTCAAACGGATAAGCGCCAGCTTCTGGTTCTTGATTTTTTAATTCTTCGAATTCGTTATAGCGATTCTGAAACGCATATTTTGGTAACGAACTGAAGTTTTGAAATTGTAAATTCATTTTTTAATTTCTATAGAACTTATGAATTAACTGCTTTTTGTAATCGATCATATATCTCTTCATAAGCTTCTGTAACTTCTCCAAGATCTCTTCTGAAACGGTCTTTGTCCAACTTCTTCATCGTATCTTTATCCCAAAGACGACAAGTATCTGGTGAGATTTCGTCTGCTAAAACGATTTTTCCGTCCGAAGTTTTTCCCAATTCGATTTTAAAATCGACAAGGATAATATTCATTTTATCAAATAGCGCAATCAACAATTGGTTGATTTTGTCCGTTAAAGCGTACATTTCTTTAAGTTCATCATAAGATGCAGCGCCCAAAAATACAGCGTGATGATCGTTGATTAGCGGATCTCCTAACTCGTCTTTTTTGTAGCAAAGATCAAAAATAGTCACTGGCGATTTAAGACCTTCTTCAACACCAAGACGTTGCGCCATACTTCCCGCAACATAGTTACGCACCACCATTTCCAACGGAATAATGTCCACTTTTTTCACCAATTGCTCGATATCACCAAGCTTTTCGATAAAGTGTGTCGGGATTCCATTTTTTGCTAAATATTCGAAAATTAAAGTTGAAATAGCATTGTTTAATTCGCCTTTTCTAGCGAAAGAACCACGCTTTTGTGCATTGAAAGCTGTTGCATCATCTTTGTATCTTACAATAACCTCATCTGCTTTGTCTGTTGCGAAAACCTGTTTTGCTTTACCTTCATAAAGCATTTCTTTCTTTTCCATTTATTCTTTTTACTTTTTTACTTTTAATTTATTTCTATACAAATTTACGGAAATAATTGGTTTAAATCTGAACCAAAATTCCCGTTAAGATTGCGATTCCAAAACTTAATAAAGTCCCTATTAATACATATTCTGTCAGTTTCCGTTGTTTAGCTTGTGCCAAATCGCTAAATCTAAAAACCGACTTCGCCGCAATCATAAAACCCACACCTTCCCAATGATTAACAACTATAAAAACGAAAACCATTAATCGTTCCAAAATTCCAATATATTTGCCTGCGTTGGCTAAAGAATCTGTCTGAACGGAATCTTTATCTTGCGGATTGGGCGTCCAAAAACTTATCATTAATTTAATAATAATCGAACAAGGCGTCGTTAGGAAAACAGCTGCTGTAAAGAGTTTGAGATTGATTTCATTAAAGATAATACTCCAATCTATATTTTGTTGAATGATTAAACTTAAAGCAATTATTACTGCAATATGTAAAAATTGGTCGATGAAAAACCATAATCGTTTATTTTTAGGTTTTTGAAACTGAAGTTTCGCGGCATCAATTACAAAATGTGTCGCGCCAACAACCAATGCAATCCACCAATAATTGAGATTCCAAAGAAATACGAAACTCAAAATTGTGTGCACCAATACATGAATGTACAAATATAGACTTGCTAATTTTTTTTGCTCTTTATCGTTAACCCACGCATTTGGCTGGAAGACGAAATCTCCGAGTAAATGAGCCAATATGAGTGGTAAAAAAATCATTTTTGCTGAGAGATTAGTTGTCGATAATAAGCTTCGGTTTCCATCAAAAGATCGTAGTTAGCGCGTTTTAGACGTTGGCTAATGGAGGATTGTGTCAAGTTAAGTAACTTCGCAGCTTCGTCTTGGTTGATGTCTTTTTTATTTAAAAACAAATCAACGATTTCTGCCGACATCACACTCCAACTATCAACGGTTAAACTCACCCATTTAAAAATCAGATTAAGTTGAGCATCGAGTTCTGGCTTTTCTGACGCGATATGAAGATTTATTTTTTCGGCTTTTATACGTTCAAGATTACGTCCAGAATTGACAAAAGCGCTGCCGTTACTTTGTGACACTTTATCAGCGACAAAATTTTGATCTCCCAAACCAATCGAAATACGAACGTCTAAATCCTGGATTTTTTTGATGCCAGCTTTTATTTTTAAAAACTCTAGAAAAGCATCTTCAGCATTTGGAATAAGATACTGAAACTCGTCGCCGCGGTAGTTTTCCCATTCTTGCGAAGTTTTCCCTTCAAAAATCTCTTGCAAAGCTTTGTACCAAACTTCTGCCCCGAATTTTTGAGAGTCAATAATATCGCCTGTGATTACCGCTTTCATAATGCAAATATAATAAAAATCGCTAATATTTTAAAATATAATACAAAAAGCTTATAAATTAAAACATTAGCGAAAAACATTATAATCAATAAATATTAGCAAAATAACTTATATTTATAACATATTAGCGAAATAGCTTATCTCTTAATAAACTGCTGAACTTTGTCATCCAATTTTAAGAAATACACACCAGCAGACAGATTAGCGACATTTAAAGAAGCATTTTTAGCATTCAAAGTTCCTGATTTCACCAATCTTCCCATAGAATCTAAAATCTGGAAATTAGCAATAACATGATCTGATTTAACATTCAAAATATCTGAAACTGGATTTGGATAGATGCTTGTGTTCGCCAATAAACTAACATTTTGTGATGCCAAGGATCCTAAATTTTGACAATAATCTTTTGGATAAGATTGCCACTCTGCGTCATCATAAGTTTTGGTCGGATTTTTAACACTTGCCAAACGGTATAAAGATTTATCCGTATTCGTATTATCCATTCCTTTATTACCAATCGCATCAACAGGAAAATTTTTGTAGTTAAGCTCTACATAATTATAACCCGAAAATGTCAAAGCTGGCGACGCCGATTGGAATCTTGCATTTTCTGTTGGATAACACGACAAAGTGGCATTAGGATTAATTGCGACAAAACTTTGACCATGCGGCAGAATTCCTTCTAATTCTAGTGGCTTTTCAAAATAATAGTTTGTACCACTTTTATATTGCGCAGATAAACGATAATTTTTGAGATCGATATCGTGTCCAGTAAGGTTTTTAATTTCTAAAGCACGATTATTAGACGTCCCCTCGATATATTTATCAATCATCAAATCGCTCGCATAGGCATCATTTTCCAAAGTCGTTATTGACAGCATATTACTTTGAGAACTTTTCAAATAAGCATTATTATATGCAATAACGCTGAAGTTATAAGTCGTTAACGGTGTTAAACGATCGGCAACATATTTATTAGAAGAAGTTTTACCGATTAAAGTTCCGTCTTGGTAAACTTCGTAACCGATAACCGTTGGATCTTGACTTGGTGTCCATTGCAAACTAGCAAAATACGCAGAAGTTTTGGTTGTTACTAAATCCGAAACCGCTTGTGGCGCAGTTGTCGCAATAGTTTGATTCCAAATTGAATTAACCCATTCTGGGTGATCGATAAAAGGATTTCTATTTTTCTGAATTTGATAAACGTAATTGTTACGATCAATTTCTTTTTGCGAAACAGGATCTAGATTATGCCAATTAATCAACATCTGGATGTACCATTTTTCGAAAGCTTGCTCCTCGCTACCATTCAAAGGGTTTTGATCTTTTGTAGGATCTGCGGTTGTATCAAAATTAAAACTGCCCAACTTACCTTCATAACGAACAGCAAAATAAAGTAAAGACCTAGCTATATCACCTTTAAACTCGTTAATTGGTTCGTAAACTCGACCTGTATAAGTTGCGTTTGGTACTGCAATATTACCAATTTTTGAAGTATTCGTAAAAGTATGAAAAATTGTTGATCCCACTGTTCCGTACGGATAATTACTTCTCAACTGATTGATTCTTGCATCCGTCGGAATCACAAAAAATAAATCCGAATACATTGGATAATTGCTATTGAAGGAACTTTGAGGCATAACATGCTCACGATTCCAGCCAAGACCTTCGGCATTAGCGGAGCCAATCATTTGACTAAAATTGTATACATAAGCATCTGGACCAGTCGGAATTTCAGAATACATATCCAACAAACTTTCATCCTTTTCGTAATAACGATCTACATCTGTCGTCGCATAGAACGTTTGCAAATCACCATAATTCCAACTAATAGGTTTGGCAGAAATAATGTCGTGTAGTTTTGATTTTAATTGATAACCAGAAAGATTTTCGGTACCATTGTAATAATCACCTGTTTGACCAAAAAACAAACTTGGTAGAATTAATAATCCAAAATAAAGTTTTTTCATACTCTAAAATTATAAGGGCGCTAAAGATAAATAATTATCTATTGCAAAACTGAAACACATTATTAATATATTATTAAAAGCTAATAAACTAACTGCTAATACTTTAATAAGTAAACCTTAAGCATTAAAAAGAAAAATTTTGTCTCCTTTCTAAATTAAGTTATATTTGGGTCTCAATAAATTAATATGGACAGCACAACTATGGACAACTTAAAAATGGTCGCTGAAACGGCTAGAGAATTTGCAGAAAAAAATATCCGCCCAAATATTATGGAATGGGACGAAAGTCAAACTTTTCCAAAAGATCTATTCCACCAACTAGGCGAAATGGGATTTATGGGAATTATTATTCCTGAACAATACGGAGGTTCTGGACTTGGATATCACGAGTATGTAGCAATTTTAGACGAAATTTCTCAAGTTGATCCATCAATTGGACTGTCTGTAGCAGCGCACAATTCTCTTTGTACTAACCACATCTACGAATTCGGGAACGAAGAACAACGTATGAAATGGCTTCCACAACTAGCTTCAGGTAAAGTTATCGGTGCTTGGGGACTTACAGAGCACAACACAGGATCTGACTCGGGAGGGATGTCAACGACTGCTGTTAAAGATGGTGACGAGTGGGTTATCAATGGTGCTAAAAACTTCATCACACACGCAATTTCTGGTGATATTGCTGTTGTTATGACAAGAACAGGAGAAAAAGGCGCTAAAAATAATTCTACAGCTTTCGTTTTAGAAAAAGGAATGCCAGGTTTCTCTTCTGGTAAAAAAGAAAATAAATTAGGAATGCGCGCATCAGAAACAGCTGAGCTTATTTTTGATAATGTACGTGTACCAGATTCTCACAGATTGGGCGAAGTTGGAGAAGGTTTCAAACAAGCGATGAAAATCTTGGATGGTGGTAGAATTTCTATCGCTGCCTTATCTTTAGGAATTGCGAGAGGCGCTTACAAATCTGCTCTTAAATACGCTAAAGAAAGACAACAATTCGGGAAAGCGATTGCAGAATTCCAAGCGATTAATTTTATGTTAGCTGATATGGCAACAGAAATCGATGCAGCGGAACTTTTGATTCAAAGAGCTTCAACTTTAAAAATGGCTAAAAAACCAATGACTAAAGAAGGCGCAATGGCAAAACTTTATGCATCTGAAGCTTGTGTAAGAATCTCTAATAACGCGGTTCAAATCTTCGGTGGTTACGGTTATACTAAAGACTTCCCAGCTGAGAAATTCTACAGAGATTCTAAACTTTGTACAATTGGTGAAGGGACTTCAGAAATCCAAAGATTGGTTATCGGAAGAGATATCACAAAATAGAAATACATTTTTTATCTACGAGTATTGATTTATAATTCTATGATTGTAAACTGAAACCAAAAGATTTTAAATAAAAATAAAGACCGGAAAATTGTTTCGGTCTTTTTCTTTGCACCTTAATCATTATATTTGCTTAAACTTTTATAAAAAAATGGACAAAATAGATAGCTTGAACCAAGTAGGAGAATTCCATAAAACCTTTAAAGCTCCAATTTTGGACACGCCACAAATCCCATCAAAAGAGCGTTGTGAGTTAAGAGTAAGTCTTTTGCAAGAAGAACTTAACGAGCTAAAACAAGCGATTGCTGATAATGATTTGGTAGAAATTGCAGATGCACTTTGCGACCTTCAATATGTACTTTCTGGCGCGGTTTTAGAATTCGGAATGGGTGACAAATTTGTGGAACTTTTCAACGAGGTACAACGTTCTAACATGTCAAAAGCTTGCTCTACAGAGGAAGAAGCAGAAGCAACAGTCAAAAATTATCAAGACAAAGGTGTTGATGTTTTCTTCGAAAAATCGGGCGAAAAATATAATGTTTATCGTAAAGAAGACAACAAAGTCTTGAAAAGCATCAACTACTCCCCTGCTGACCTTAAGTCTATTCTGTCTTAATTAAAAAACAAAAAGATGATAAAATCAATTTCAAAACTAATGTTATTTGGCGCTTTAGCATTAAGCATACAAAGTTGTATCGCACAAAAAGTTGTCGTTAACCGCGAAGTCGACACACAGTCTGACGGCAAAATTTTATTAGGCGAACAGACTTTGGAACAGTTTAAAAAAGAACCATTTTCGGATTGGTATGACAAAGAATACAACGATTACAAAATAGATGAAGAAAGCTTAAAAGCGCTTAAAAAAGAGAAGGTTTCGGGTTATTCTTACATCGTATTTTTAGGAACTTGGTGTGGCGATAGTCATCGAGAATTCCCTCGTTTTATGAAAATTATGGATGCAGCGGGTGTTAATCATAACAAAATCCAAATTATCGCTGTTAATCGCAAAAAGGAATCTCCAAATGGTGAAGAAGGACTTTTTAACATCCAAAGAGTACCTACTTTTATCGTTAAAAAATATGGAAACGAAGTTGGCAGAATTATTGAATATCCTGAATCTGGGTTCTTGGAAAAAGATCTCTTAAATATTTTAAAAAAGAAAGGTCAAACCAAATTAGCACCAGAGGTTAATGAAAAATATTAATACAATATTATCTTTTGTGGTTGGAATTCTTCTAACCATTTTTTGTCTATTAGCGTGGAAAGGCTGCCACAAAGAAGAAGCGGCGGTCATCAATAAAGATTATTATCTACTAACCAACCAAATCACCAAAATGAACAAAATGGTGGTTATGGAACAGGATTTTTCTAGCTTCCAAACGCATAAAAGCAAGGCTTTTTCGATTGGTGGTTATGATGTTCTTCCAAAAGAAATGGTGCTTTACACCACTGCAAAAGCGCAGGTTTCTTACGACTTAAAAAAGATGAAAATAGATGTCGACACTGTTAATAAAAAATTGGTTATCGATGCGCTTCCACAAGCGGATATAAAAGTTTTTCCTGATGTTAAAATCCACTTTATGGACGATTACGCCATCAACCGTTTTAGCCAAGCTGATATCAATGGCATTATGGATTCTGCGAAGAAAAACATGGAGAAAAACATTGATTATACCAAACTAAAACAAGAAGGTAACAAACAGTTGATCGATAATCTTAACGAGATTTTTGTTCTCGCAAAAGCACTCAATTATAAAATTGAAGACCGAACTAACACAATCAAACTTCCTGATTTATAAAACAAAAAGTCCCGAAATTTCGGGACTTTTTGTTATGTTTAAAATTAATTTGTTTATAAAATTTCGCAGGTTAATCCACGTTCGGACAACATTTGATTCATTGGTTTTAACAAATCCAAATCGCCAGTTTTCACTGTACATTTCCCTTTGTAATGCACTAACATTGTACATTGTTCGGCTTGTTCTAACGTATGTTTACAAATCTCAATAAGGCAATCCGTTACAAAATCGAATGTATTAACATCGTCATTATATAAAACCAACTTATAGATTTCATCTTCTTTTTCCAAAACCAAAACGTCTTTTTCGTACTGGCGTTGCGGTTTATCAAAAGAATCGTGATTATAGATTTTCATTTTTTAAAATTTAAAATTTCATTTAAAACCATAAAAAAGCAAAATAGTTTTATTTAAATATTATTGAAACTTAGTTCTCAAAAAAACGTTAGTTTACAATAAATCTTTTTGGTTTAAAATTATTAAGCTTCCACATCAAAATCTGGCTCGTGCGGTGTGTAGATGAGTTCGACAACTTCTACACTTTTATTTTGCATTTTCAGAATTTTGATATGATAATCGTTACAATCAAACTCTTGGTTTTCCTCTGGAATATCCTCTAGCTCTTTCAAGATAAATCCAGCTAAAGTGTTATAATCTGCTTCTTCTGAAGCTGGGAAAGGTTTTGGTAAAAACTCATTAATTTCTTCCAAAGGCTGCGTCGCTTGCACCCAATACACATTGTTTGCAACTTCATCAACGATTTTCTCTTCTTCATCTTCCTCATCTTGGATTTCGCCAACCAATTCTTCCAAAATATCTTCCAACGTGATAATACCTTCTGTACCACCAAACTCATCAATAACAACTGCTAAATGTTGTTTTTTCTGTTGGAAAATTTTAAGCAAATCCGATATTTTTTTACTACCAACCACAAAGTAAGCTTCACGCATCAATCGTTTAAGATCATCATGCGACAATTCGCCTTTGCTTTTGATATATTCTCGGATAATTTCTTTAGTATAAAAAATACCAATAATATTATCGATGGAGCCTTCATAGACAGGGATACGAGAATATCCACTTTCCATTAATTGGTTGATAATCTCTTCGCGATCGTCCTCGATATCTACAGAAACGATGTTCTGTCTTGGAATCATAATTTGTTTTGCGTTATGATCTGTAAAGTCAAAAGCGTTTTTGATAATCTCGTAGTTCTCCTCTTGGATTTCGCCACTGTCGGCACTTTGCTTTACTAAAAGTTGCAATTCTTCGGTTGAGTGAATATCTTGATCCGTTGCTGGATTGATGTTGATTAATCGTAAAAAACCATTTGATAATGAATTCATTAACCAAATAAATGGTTTGAAAATATTATAAAACAAACGAAGTGGCGTTGCAATGAAGAAAGTTGTAGGTTCGGACTTACGAATCGCAATAGATTTCGGAACTAATTCTCCAAAAACAATGTGCATAATTGTAATTAACATAAAACTACAAACAACTGAAATTGTTGTAATGGTTGTCTGAGAAATGTCTAAACCAAAATAATGAAAAGCATCTTCGATAATATGATGCAAAGCACTTTCTCCTACCCAACCTAAAGCTAGTGAAGCGAGGGTAATACCAAGCTGCGTCGCTGATAGATACTCATCAAGATGCTTGATGATGTGTTCGGCTTGTTTTGCCATTTTGTTACCTTCCGCCGCTTTTAGCTGGATTTGAGAGTAACGTACTTTAACGATTGAAAATTCTGCGGCTACGAAAAAGCCATTGAGTAGCACTAATAATAGCGCAATAAGAAGTTTGACTAAACTATCGGGGTCCATTTAGAATTTTAAAAATATTTTGGCAAAGATAGTTAAAAAATTGATTGTAGAAGTTTTGAAACCAAATGGTTGATGAAATTAAATTTCAACTCATTATGGTTTTTTTTAGAACTTAACAAAAATTCAGAGCACAATAAAAAAAGGAATCCGTTTCTCAACGAATCCCCTTTCATTATTATGTAAAAAACTTCTCAAAATACTAATTGATACTTTCTTTGCCGGTAGTTTTTGCTTTGTTCTGAACAGATTTTGGTTTAGGTTGTTCAAGGCTGCCTCCAGAATTTTGTACAGCTTTTTGATTTGCTGATACTTTAGTTTTTGAACTCAAAGATCCTTCATCACTCTTCGAACTGTTAAAGTTGATTCCTCTGTTTTCAGGAAATTTATAGGCTTTTGGTTCGATGTATTTCCCAATCATGTTCGCAGGCTTTGCTTCTTCGGCTTTCAAGGTATTAACATTTTGCATGTAAGGATCGTTTCGTACCCCCTTCACTTCCCAGCTTACTTCGACATTAGGTTGATTGGTACTGATTTCGAATTGGTTGTCGGATATTTTTTTAGAAATAATTGCCTGTGCAAAAGTTCCGATCACTGTTAACTGATATCTGAAATCCTTATTGATGGTACCAAAATAATCTGGTAATTTTACGGTTGCTTTCCCGTTTGCATCAGTTTTTGCATTTCCACTGTAGATATTCAGAACTTCGTTGCTCTCTATTGAAAAATGGCGAAGAATTTTGTTTTCAGGATCTAATGGGTGATCAATTGTAAACGCTTTTACTCCTGTTGCTGTGAAATTTCCTCCCACATGAAGACGAGCAGTTGGTGTACTCATGTTAATTCCCACATTTCCCGTGGTATTTTCAATAGTTAATCTTTCACCACCACCTTCTAATTCAAAAACTTGCAGGTTGTCGTTTGCGGGATTATTTCTAATATTCCATTGTCTTACACCATTTTTTGCAAAACGCAGTGCTGCATCTCCATTAAAAGCATCAATATCTATTAAAGAGTAACTTGAGGTGGATTTGTTTCTAATTCCGGTTAAACCTCCATGTACAACATCTAGTTTATAGCTTGGTAAATTCGTACCAATACCAACTGCGCTGCCATCATCACTTATTTGTGAATCTCCCAGCTGTGTTCCAGTTGGTGAAAATTTAGAAATTTTATTCACGGTTCCTGAAATTCCTGCAACAGATTGTGCAGTTTTTGCGCTCAATGCATAAGGAACACTTAATAGTTGAGAAGTTGATATAAGTGAATAAGCAGTTCCGCCGTTCGGATCAATTTCCGTTTTTACAAAATAGGGACCTGTGTTCCAGTTAATTCCAGCTAAAGTGCCGGTAATTGGAGTTCCAGAACCAATTTGCAAAGTAAGTAGACCGTTTGCATTTGTCGTTGGATTTGGGGTGAATGATTCCTGGTAAACCACAGTTCCAGATGCGGAAGTTTGCAAAATGCTTACTTTCACCCCGATACTTTTATTAGCGGCAAGTGCATTTCCTGCGCCTCTTACGATCGCTTGATAACTAATGAGATTCGGTGATTGCGCATAAATTCCTTGGAAAAGCAAAAGAATAAAAATCGCAAGCACTTTAAGAGTAAAATTTTTCATGGTTATGTTGTTTTTAGTTGTTATTTTTTAATGATTTGGTAAATTACTTTTTGATGATTTTAAATGTTTTCAACACGACATTTTCAGCTGAAACTTTCAAGATATATATTCCCGAAGGACTTTGCTGCAAATCAATTTGTGACTCTTTGCTTTGAATTTTAGCATTTCTAATCATTTTTCCAGACGTGTCGAAAAGTTCATAAGAGGAACTTCTTTTGGCAAAATCTGCAAAATTCAAGAATAGAATGGATGAGGTGGGATTGGGATAGACTTTCATTTCTAGAACAATCGAAGGATTATCGTCAACGCCCAAATTCGAAATTTCGTAAGCTTGATGAACGCCTTCCGTTGCAGAAAAGGTGCTTGTAAAAGTACTTTTAGTAAAAGCTTGACCAATCGAAAAAGCGATACTTCCAGATGCGCCATTGGTACTGCCACCACTAGCGTTGAACGATTGTTGCGCAATTCCTTTAGAAGAAATCAATAGCACAATCATTATTAATAATTGTTTTTTTTTCATGGGTTAATTTTTAAAAGTTTAAATAAATTCTAGCATCTTTCATCCTTTTCACAAACCTGAATTGATTGTTGAAATTTCATTAATGAAAACTCGTAGAATGATTTAGAAAGTCGCTGCAGATTGAGATTAAACTATTTTTCAGCTTTAACTTAACCGCTTCTGCAGCGACACACAATAGTCGAATCCGAAGACTCATAATGAAAACATTACTTCTCAATGATTAACTTCTTCGTCACTTCGCTGCCGTCTTCTAGTTTTATTTTTAGATTAACGACACTTGTAGAAGCTTGAATCTTGAATTCATGGTTATCAGTTGTTTTTAGTTTTAAAAGTTTCCCGCTAAAGTCAAAGGCTTGAACAGACAATACTTTTTTGTCAGACTCAATTTTGAAATCATCTTTAACAGGATTTGGAACGATTCGCACGCCTTTCATATCCAGCATTTGGTTACCTACGGCTAACGTACTGTAACAAGTTGTTGACTTTAATCCGTATACAGAATTGTTGACAATATCATTTCCATAAGTGGTTAGGTTAGCAAACATACCTGTTGTTGTCACTTGACGTTGCGCTGCACAATCTTTATAATAACTCCAAGCCAACCATCCGATGCCATATTCGCAGGCTTTTGTCAAAACTCGTTTATAAATATGATTGATATCCGTATCTCCACAAGCATTAGCATCCTGAATATTCGCAATTTCACCTAGAAAGAAATAATATGGACTATTTTTCATTTCCAACATTTTAGCATCAATTGCTGCATTGTTATTTGCATAACCTACCCAATAAGTGTGCGCAGAAAAAATGACATTTTTAAGATTATCGGCATTGTAAATAGTCGCTGCAGAATTGTTAACCAAGGTAGTAGACGCCATACCACAATCTGGCGCATCGATCATAATTGGGACTTTATAACCTTCTGTTCTTAAGCTAGCAACTGCTGCTGCATAATTGTTAGTAAAATCTGTTGTGTTACCACCCCAAGCGGTATCATTCCCAAACTCGTTGGCGATGTTAATAATCACACGATCTTGGCGCGCATTTATAATATTTTTGATGGCAGTTTGTTTCCAAAAACTCATAATCTTGTTGTTGAAAGTTGGCCAATCATTAGAACAAGTTAGATCATGAATTTCCAAAATTGTGTAAAGTCCTTTACTAGTGCAATAATCGATAAATGCTGCTAATTTTCCGTTGTCAATATAAGATTGTAATGTTCCTGGTGCATTTACATCTCTCCAATGCACACCATTGGTATTCCAAGGTATTCTGATAGCATTGGCTCCAGTTTTTACAAACTCGTTAATTTTGGTTTGGTAAGTGGAAGCCACGTTAAAGTCTACATCGCCATCATCCAAGATTGAATAATTCATTCCCTTTAGGATGAGAGGTGTGCCGTTGGCTGTTTTTAAAGTTTTGCCTTCAACTTTTAGATACTGTGCTTGGGAAAATGCAAACACTATCATCGCAGCAAATAATGTAATTTTTGTTTTCATAATTAATATTTTATTTGTTTTATGATAATCCAAATGTCAACATTAATCTGTAAGTATTTGACTGCCAATTGTCGAATGGCGAGTTTCAGTTGTCGAATGGTGAGATTTTGCCCACCAATCTCATTTTATATCTTTTGGAAAAGATTGAGAAATTCTGTCTTTTTCGCACGACTGATGTTGACGAATTTTCCGTCATTCATCACGATTTCGCCGCCATCTCCACGAATATATTGTTTAACAAATTTCAAATTAATAATGTAAGATTTGTGCGCTCGGAAAAAATTTGGTTGATCGCTCAACACTTCTTCAAACATCGAAATTCCTTTACTAATAAGGTGTTTGGTTTGATCTTTCATCACGATATTGCAATAAGAACCACTAGCCTCTACATACATAATATCTTCGATCATCACAAACAATAAGCCTTCTTGCACCGATAGCGCAATCCTATCTTGGATTTTTTCTTTATCAAATTTATAAACATTACTCAATTGTTCTTTTGAAACAAAGAGTTGATCCTGTCGAAATCTTTCTAAAAGTTCCTGAATATCTTCCACAGAAATAGGTTTTAGAAGGTAATCTAGCGCACTCATTTTCAAAGCTTTAATCGCATATTGATTGTAAGCCGTCGTAAAAACGAATTTAAAATCAAAAGATTCAAACTGTTCCAAAACTTCAAAACCTGTAAGATTTGGCATTTCGATATCCAGAAAAACAATATCTGGTTTTAAGCTATCTATTGCTGCTTTCGCTTCGCGACTGTCTTGCAAAATCGCCAATATCTCGACATCATCAACCTGTTTAAGAAGATGTTCTAAGGTGATAAGGCAATGTTTCTCATCATCCAAAATAATAGTTTTAATCATGTCTATTCATTATTTTGATTAATACTTTTGTTCCTATTCCGACTGAGTTTTCGTCGTATAAATCAAGAATATCAACTTGATTTCTTTTGTCCAAACCAAGAATTCGGCCTTTGGTAATTTCTAAACCATAAGATTTGTGCGTCGAAGATTTTCTAATCTCAGCGGCTTTTTTTCGGCCGACACCGTCATCTTCGATCTCGATAACAATCATCTCAAAATTATCAACATCACGCGAAAATCTAATTTCCAAATGTCCTTTTCCATTTTTATGATTGATACCATGCCAAATTGCATTTTCTAAAAAAGGTTGCAAAATAAGCGGCGGAATACTGACTTCTTCTGGTTCCATGTCGTCAGAAATCATCATATTATAATCAAATTTATGCTCCATTCGTACTGCTTCGAGATCAAGATAAAGTTTTGTCGCCTCTAATTCCTCTTTCAGACTAATCGTTTCTTTCTGCGAATTATCGAGAATCTTGCGCATCAATTTTGAAAATGATGTCAAATATCTACTCGCTTCTTTGTCTTTATTCTGAATGATAAAACTGTTAATCGAATTAAGCGAATTGAACAAAAAATGAGGATTCATCTGCGATCGCAACATTTTGTTTTCATTTTCTTTGGCACGTTTTTTTAGAATACCTTTTTGTTTTTCTTGTTGAACTAAAAAATAAGTGAATCTAAATGTCATAATTGCCACCAACAAAAGACTTAACAACCAAAACCACCACGTTTTATAAAATGGTGCTGAAATATAAAACTTAAACTTCAAAGTTCTTGGTTGGATATTCCCGAGATTGTCGCCCACTTGGACTTCGACAAGATAATCTCCTGCAACAGGCTTTACAAGGCTAATTTTTGGTTCGTTTCCGAGATAAGTCCATTCTTCATTGTTAATTCTGTATCGATAGATAAGCTTGTCTCTGTCAGCAAAATTTAATGCAGAAAAATGAAAATCCAATTGATTGAGTTCTTTTTCTTTAAACTTTAAAACTTCATTTTCTCCAAAATCTAAATTCTCATTATTGGCTTTAATACTTGTCAATTTTAAAACATTGATTAACTCAGTACGAAGAATCGTTTTCAGATAAATTTTTTGAACATTATACTCGCTTGAGAAATACAACCAATCATCTTTTGTCAAACAAAAGGCTTGTGTAACGTCATTGGAAGCTAAACCATCAATTTTGGAAAGCCGAATCGTCTTATCATTTTTAAGATTGAATTGATACAGACCTTCTCCACTTCCGAACCAAATATTGGCTTTAGAATCTTGCGCAATGCCTTGGATATTATCATTCCCGATTTTGAATTCTCTAGTGTTCATCGACTTTACAATAACGCCATCAGGATTAACGATATTCCATCCGCCGTAGGCCGAAAAAATCACATTTCCATTTTGCAAAAAAGCTACGCGATTGTAATAATCCGCAATAAAAGAATCATGATTATTTTTAATTTTAGTAATTTGTTGAAAAGCTTTCGATTTTTTATCAAAATAAGAAATCCCAAAATCCTGAGGCATCCAACTTGCAAGCCACATTTTATCGCCTTTTGTCACCAAATCATTAAATAAATTGATGCTAAAAAAGCTTTTATTATTATTTAAAAATGTTGGTAATTCTTTCAAACTCAACAAATCATAAACCCTAATTGGTCCAGAATCTGGAAGTACCCAAATTTTAGAATCCCAAACCTTAGCAAGCTTCGCTTTATAATTCTCACTCGTAATTATTTTTTCAAATGGCTCATTATCATTTATTTTCTTTCTAAAGATCCCAACATCCGTCGCAACATACAGCATTTGCCCATCGATAGACAAACGTGTCGGCGTCCCAGATATTGGAAAAGTCTCAATTTGCTTATCTATATTTTCACGATAAATCAACTGTTGTTGATCTGCAAACCACACTTGCCCGAGTGGATCTTCTACAATATCAGCGATAATTTTGGGAACAGGTTTGTTAAGATTAATACTCAGAATTTTGTTTTGTTCTTTAAAAACTTTAAGAAGTCCGTTGTTGGTTGACACCCAAAAAATTCCAGTTTCTGAATCGTAAAAAACATGATTTATCGTTTCGAGACTTTGGACAATCGTCTGAGTTTTATTGCTTTTAACATCGAAAGTAGAGACTTGATGTTCATCATAAAAAGCCAACAAGTTATTAGAAATCGGCTGTTGGACAAACTTTGCAGAAGTCGTCAAAAGCACTTGCTTAGGAATAACGGATTGCTCATCAAGCTTTCCGAGCCAAGCGTCGGGTGACGTCACAAAAATATCGTTGCCTAATTGTGTTGCGCTATTGATATTTTCTCGTTTAACCAAAGATATTTTATCCAAAGATCTATCCCACTCAAAAATCCCAAACTTAGAAAACATCAACAAGCCTTTCTTACTTGGTATAAATTGAAAATTAAATTTTAAATCCTTATTTTTTTTATCAATTAAAAAGCTTTTTTGTTTTTTAGTTTTTAAATCAAAATATTTAACATGATTAAAATCTGTCGACCAAACTTTATCTTCATAATAAAAAATATTTTCGAAATGATCGTTGTTAGGATTACTATCTCGAAAATTAACTGGATATAAAATCTCTAATTTACTATGGACATTATTTAGTTTTATTAAGCCTTTTCCCGTTTCTTCCAAGAAAATACTTTGTTGATCGGTGGTTGCAAAATAGACCGATGACGAAATATCTTTATGCGGAACGAAAACATAAGCATCATAGACAGAAATCCCTTTTTGGGTGTAGATATACAGGAAATTATCTTTTTTGAAAGTACCAAACACTTTATCAGACGGCAATCCATCGGTATATTGCACTAACTCAGTCCGATAAACAGACTGAGATAAATAGAAAATCGGTATCAAGAAAAATAATAATCTTGCTAGCATTTTGTCGACATTGGTGTTTTCGAAAGGAAATTAAGCAATTTTTGCAAAATCTAAATTCTACTAAACAAATATCAACAATTAGCTTACACAAGGCGATGCCGATTGTCGAATGGTGAGTTTGGGTTGTCGTATGGTGGGTTTTGACCAACAAAAAACGCATCGAAGATTGCTCTCCGATGCGTTTTACCAAACTAACTATTAACTTTAATTAACTATTTTTAAGCGCTTCAGCTCCCGAAACGATCTCAAGGATTTCGTTTGTAATGGCAGCTTGACGAGCTTTATTATAGAATATTTTAAGCTCATTTCTCAAAGCTTCCGCGTTATCAGTAGCTTTGTGCATCGCAGTCATACGCGCACCATGCTCAGAAGCTACAGAATCTAGAATACCTTTGTATACTTGCGTCTTGATAGACTTAGGAATCAAAGTTTCAAGAATCTCTTGTCTTCCTGGTTCAAAAACATAATCAACATTAATTTCTGATGTTTTCTCAGGCATTGCGATAGGAAGTACTTGCTCTGTTACAACCTCTTGAGTTGCTGCATTAATGAATTTGTTATACACTAGATAAACTTTATCAAATTTACCAGTCTTATAATCATCCATTATTTTTTGAGTCATTTTAGCAACATTCTCAAAAGAAAGGTTATCATACAAAGAACTGTGATTTTCGAAAACTGTTTTGTTTCTTCTAACCGCATCGTATACTTTTTTACCAATCGTGATAATCTCAACATTGTGATTTTGGTTGTTAGAAAGCTGATGGTTAAGTTCTTTAATAACCGAAGAGTTGAAAGCACCAGCAAGACCTCTGTTAGAAGTAACAACGATGTAAAGAACATTCTTCACTTCGCGTGCTACTGCGTATTCTGAAACATTTTCGGAGTCAGAGCTAGAGCTAACGTTTTCTATAATTTCTTGAAGCTTTTCAGAATAAGGTCTTAGCATTACGATAGCATCTTGCGCTTTCTTTAGTTTCGCTGCGGAAACCATTTTCATCGCGCTAGTAATCTGCATCGTAGATGAGATGGACGTAATTCTGCCTCTAATTTCTTTTAAGTTTGCCATATTGTATTTAGTTGTTGGTTGTCGGTTGTTGGTTGTTAGTCTTAGAAATTTCCATCAACTATCAACCAAAAACCATCAACTAATTTTTATTAATTATATTTTGCAGATAAATCTGTAGCAACTTGCTTTAACACACCAGTGATATCGTTATCGATTTTACCAGCTTTAAGCGCTGACATAACTTCTGGGTGTTTGTTTTTAAGGAACTCAACGTACTCAACGATGAATTCTTTAACTTTATCAATTGGGATATTTTTTAACAAGTTTTCTGTACCAGCGTAGATCATCGCAATTTGATTTTCTACTGGAAGTGGTGAGTTAACTGGTTGCTTAAGAAGCTCCACATTTCTTTCACCTTTTCCGATAACTGCAAGTGTAGAAGCATCTAGATCTGAACCGAATTTAGCAAAAGCTTCAAGTTCTTTGTATTGCGCTTGGTCAAGCTTCAAAGTACCAGATACTTTTTTCATTGCTTTGATCTGTGCGTTACCACCAACACGAGATACAGAGATACCTACGTTAATTGCTGGACGAACCCCAGAGTTGAACAAGTCTGACTCCAAGAAAATCTGTCCATCTGTAATGGAAATTACGTTAGTTGGGATATATGCAGATACGTCACCCGCTTGCGTTTCGATAATTGGAAGTGCTGTTAAAGATCCTCCACCTTTTACTAATGGTCTTAGAGATTCTGGAAGGTCGTTCATTTGAGATGCAATTGTATCGTCGGCAATAACTTTAGCAGCTCTTTCTAACAATCTTGAGTGAAGGTAGAATACGTCTCCTGGATAAGCCTCACGTCCTGGTGGTCTTCTTAATAGCAAAGACAACTCACGGTAAGCAACGGCTTGTTTTGATAAATCATCATAAACGATTAATGCTGGACGACCGGTGTCTCTGAAGAACTCACCAATAGAAGCTCCTGCCATAGCAGAATATACCTGCATCGGAACTGGATCCGAAGCGTTAGCAGCAACAACAACTGTATAAGCCATTGCGCCTTTATCTGTTAATGTTTGTACGATTTGCGCAACTGTAGACGCTTTTTGTCCGATTGCAACATAGATACAGTATACTGGTTTCCCAGCATCATAGAATTCTTTTTGGTTGATGATGGTGTCAATAGCAACGGTAGTTTTACCAGTTTGACGGTCACCAATGATAAGCTCTCTTTGTCCTCTACCTACAGGAATCATTGAGTCAATTGCTACGATACCTGATTGCAAAGGTTCAGTTACTGGTTGTCTATAGATAACACCTGGTGCTTTTCTTTCAAGAGGCATGTCGTAAAGATCTCCTGTGATAGGACCTTTACCGTCGATTGGGTTACCCAATGTGTCAACAACTCTTCCTAACATACCTTCTCCTACTTTGATAGAAGAAATAGTGTTAGTTCTTTTAACAGTATCTCCTTCTTTTACAAGTTTTGATTCTCCAAGTAGAGCAACACCAACGTTGTCTTCTTCAAGGTTCAATACAATACCTTCAACACCACTTTCGAATTTTACCAATTCTCCGTATTGTACGTTTTCTAAACCGTAAACACGTGCAATACCATCACCGATAGAAAGTACAGTACCTACTTCCTCTACGTTAGATTGCGTATCGAAATTTGCTAATTGTTGCTTCAGTATCGCCGATACTTCTGCTGGATTTATTTCTGCCATTTTATGGTTGTTTTTTCTTAATTAAGTTGAAATTCTTTCTTAATGTTATTAAGTTTTGTTTTCACAGAAGCGTCGATTTGCTTATCACCAACTCTTAGGATATATCCTCCCAAGATCTCTGGATTGATAATGCTTTCTACTTCGAAATCTGTATTGCTTGGAACCAATTGAGAAGCCTTAAGGATGTCTGTAACTGTCTCTCTTGACAAAGCTGTAGCAGATGTTAGAGATACACGTTTTGTCCCTCTGATATCTTCAACTTTGTTAATAAATTCTTGAGCAATATTTTTAAGTTGAGACTCACGTCCTTTCTTAATGGTCAATTTAATAAGATTTTGTGCAACAGGTGAAAAAGCTTTAAAAACTTCTCCAGCAACTTCAATCTTCTTTTTAGCATCAATAAAAGGTGTATCCAAGAATTGGTTTAACTCTTTTGATTGAGACATGATTTTCACCACATATTGCATCTCTGTGAAGACTGCATCTGTACTGCCAGCTTCTTGTGTAAACTCAAGAAGACCCTGTGCGTATCTTTTTGCAACTTTAGATGTTAGCATTGTTCTTAGTTAAGGTTAGACTTGTTGATTAAGTTTTCAACTAAAGCAGTTTGTGCTTCGTTGTTATCTAACTTTTGTTTTAGAATATTTTCTGCGATGCTTACAGACAATGTACCGATTTGGTTTTTGATATCTGCCATAGCTGCGTTTTTCTCTGTTTGGATAGAAGCTTTAGCATTAGCAATCATCTTTTCTCCTTCTACTTTAGCAACATCTTTAGCATCGTTAACGATTTTATCCTTCATCTCTCTAGCTTCTTTTAGGATCGCATCACGCTCTAACTTAGCTTCACGAAGAATTCTTTCGTTATCTTCTTTAAGTTGAGACATCTCTTGACGAGCCAATTTAGCTTGGTTAAGAGCATCTTGAATGTTGTTTTCTCTTTCTCTTACAGCACTTAAGATTGGAGACCAAGCAAATTTAGCCAACAAAGCTAAAAGTAGAATAAATACAACTGCAGTCCAAAATAAGTTACCAATTGAAGGCGTTAATAAGTCCATTATCTAAATGTATATTAAAGTTATAATTCGTTTTAGTTTAATAAAAGGATTCTACACACCAACCGTCTGTAGAATCCTTAATTGTTTTTATCCGTTACCTAGTAATGCTACTACGATACCGAATAGACCAGCACCCTCGATAAGAGCTGCTGCGATAATCATTGCAGTTAGGATTTTTCCTGATTGCTCTGGTTGTCTAGCGATACCTTCCATAGCGCTACCACCAATTTTACCAATACCTAATCCTACTCCTAGAACTGCTAAACCAGCTCCGATTGCTGCGATACTACCTGTCATAATGTTATAATTTAAAAAGTTGCTTTCTATTAATTAATTTTTAGTGATCGTGGTGAGGCTCCTCAACCGCAGATCCGATAAACAATGCCGTTAACATTGTGAAGATATAAGCTTGTAATGCTGCTACCAATACTTCTAACACATAGATGAATAATGTTAAACCTAAAGATACTGGCGCAATCATATAAGTTTTCATGATGAAGATCAACGCGATCAAACTCATGATAATGATGTGTCCTGCAGTCATGTTAGCAAAAAGACGAATCATCAATGCGAAAGGCTTAGTAATAATTCCTAATAATTCTACAGGAACCAAGATAATGTATACTAAGATTTTACCACCGAAAGGCATATTATTTCCTAATGGATCTAACATGTGCATCCAATATGTTTTCTTCCCACTAAGGTTAACCACTAACAATGTGAACACTGCCATAACCATTGTAAAGGCGATGTTACCAGTTGTGTTAGCTGCTCCCGGTACAAGTCCAAGAATATTAAGAACCCAGATGAATAAGAATAATGTTACTAAATAAGGAACATACTTTCTATATTTAACCGAACCGATGTTTTGTAAAGCGATATCATCTCTTACGAAAAGAATGATTGGTTCCATAAACTTCGCGACACCACTTGGCACAGCTGATTTTTTGTAACTAGCTTTTGTCGCGAATGCTAAAAGAATAATAATGATAGCTGCCAAAATCATTTGTGCAACCACTTTAGTAATAGAGAAATCTAAAGGCTTAGCATTAGTAGGATGCTCTACGCCTTTTTCATCTTTTTCGATGTTAAGTGTTCCAGCGGCGTCAGTTTTATAAATTTTACCGTGGTATAGTTTATAATTCTCTCCATCAACGTTAGCAACCAATTCGCCTTCGTGACCGAATTTTGCAGAACTGAAAACTTTCAATCCATTATCTACTAAAATAACTGGAAGTGGAAAACCAACAGAGCTCTCGCCCTCTCCCCACAAATGCCAGTAATGGCCATCAGCAATGTGATGCATAATGAACGGTACAGGATTGTACTTTTCCTCAGTTCCTGCTACTGTAGCTGTTTCGCTAGCTTTCACAAAAGAAAAGCTAAAAACAAAAACATGAAGGAAAATTAACAGTTTTTTAAAATTCATGACTAGATCGATTTCTAAAATTTTTTTGCAAAAATATAAAATAATATCCGATTTTGGGAAATCTTTAACTCAAATATTTTTATGACATTCGTCTTGTTTTCTTACCAAAGCCACAACAAGAACAACTTCCGCCGCAAGATACAACCAATACATTCCAAAATAAACTAAAAGATTGTTTTTAAAATCTGATTCAAACAAAGCAATATATCCTATCGCAAAAAGCTTAAAAACTACAAATCCCAAAAATATAAAGCCTATAATATTTTTCTTTTTTAAACCAAAAACCAAAAGCATTGTTACAACTCCAACTAAGGTAACGAAAAATAACAAAAAATGGATTTTATAACTTAAATTCAGAATGCCCTGAGTCTCCAATATCCATTGAACCAAGAACATCAAAGCAGAGAACAAAAGAAATAATAACGCGTACGTTGGGATAAGCTTCAGATTCTTCATTTTGGCAAAACTACCAAAAATTATTCAGAACTACTTTATTTATTATAAATTCGTTATTTTTGCAAATCTAATTTTCTAAACAATGTTCAATAGTTTACAAGACAAACTTGATAAAGCCTTACACAACATATCTGGTCGAGGCAAAATTACCGAGATTAACGTAGCCGAAACGGTTAAAGAAATTCGTCGTGCCTTGGTAGATGCCGATGTTAACTACAAAGTAGCAAAAGACCTCACCAAAAGAGTTCAAGACAAAGCTATTGGTCAAAATGTATTGACCTCTTTAACACCTGGCCAGTTGATGACCAAAATCGTCCATGACGAATTGGTGGATCTTATGGGAGGATCACAAGAAGGCATCAACCTTTCTGAAAAGCCGACAATTATTTTGATTGCTGGTTTGCAAGGTTCTGGTAAAACGACTTTTTCGGGAAAGTTAGCCAATTATCTGAAACAAAAAAGGAGCAAAAAGCCTCTATTGGTAGCATGTGACGTCTATCGTCCTGCAGCTATTGATCAGCTAAAAGTTTTGGGCGCTCAGATTGGAGTTCCGGTATATACAGAAGATGGAAATCTTAAGCCTGTTAGCATTTCTGAAAACGCCATTAATTTTGCTAAACAAAACAACCACGACGTTATCATCATCGATACCGCGGGACGTTTGGCAATTGATCAAGAAATGATGAACGAAATCCGCACCGTTCATCAAGCTGTAAAACCTACAGAAACACTTTTCGTTGTTGACTCGATGACAGGACAAGATGCTGTTAACACAGCAAAGGCCTTCAACGACGTTCTTAACTACAACGGTGTTGTCCTTACCAAATTGGATGGTGACACGCGTGGTGGTGCGGCTTTAACCATTCGTTCGGTGGTTGAGAAGCCAATTAAATTTATTTCTACAGGTGAGAAAATGGAAGCCTTAGATCTTTTCTACCCAGAAAGGATGGCTGACAGAATCTTAGGAATGGGTGACGTTGTTTCCTTGGTAGAAAGAGCTCAGGAGCAATTTGATGAAGAGGAAGCAAAAAGACTTCACAAGAAAATCGCTAAAAACGAATTTGGTTTTGATGACTTTTTAAAACAAATTCACCAAATCAAAAAAATGGGTAATATGAAAGATCTTATGGGGATGCTACCTGGAGTTGGTAAAGCGATAAAAGATGTTGACATTAGCGATGATTCTTTCAAACATATCGAAGCGATTATCTACAGTATGACGCCAGAAGAAAGAAGAAAACCATCAACTATCAATATGTCTCGTAAACAACGTATTGCAAAAGGTGCTGGTAGAAAACTTGAAGAAGTTAACCAACTGATGAAGCAATTCGAGCAAATGGGGAAAATGATGAAAATGATGCAAGGTCCTCAAGGAAAACAAATGATGCAGATGATGAGCAAGATGCCAAATATGCCAGGAATGGGCGGCGGATTGTTCGGAGGAAAATAATTTTTTATTAATTCAATTTTTAGATAAAAAAAACTCTCAGATTGCTCTGAGAGTTTTTTTTTTATTTTATGTGTTAAGATTAGAACTTATATCCTACACCAACTTGGAAGTAATTTAATTTTAGCGAAGAATCCACCTCTTTTTTATAGATTTTGGACACGCCTAAATTATATCTTGCATCCACAACAAATGCGTTCATGAAAGTATAATCTACCCCAAACTGAACACCAAATGTTGGTTTTGCTAAATTATCATTTAAAACTTTGTTAAATTGATGTAACTCCGAAGCCATTTCCTGATTAGCTTCATTAATAACATCTGCTGGCAAATTAGATTCTTTATACTCACCTTTTATTTTGCTAGACGTCGTGATGGAAATATTTGGACCAGCGTATACAGACAGTTCTGGTATAACATAATATTTAAGTGAAATCGGGAAAACAATTTGCTCATATCCAAAATCCATATTTAATTTTGCGTAACTGCCAGATTCTGATAATTGCCCTTGATATTTCCCTCCTAATCCAGCATACAAACCTTCGATCTGAACTGCAATTTTTTCGTTAAATTTTTGCTCAAAAAACAGACCAATAAAGAAGTCAGAACGCCCTTTTTTATCTAAAGCCACTTGTTCAAAATCCATATTTTCTTTAGTATTAATTTGCGAGTTTATATACCCACCTTTAATACCAAAAGAAGATTTTTGAGCATTCATTGCCCCAAAAAGTGCCAAAGCACCAACCAATAATATTTTTTTCATTGTTTATTAAAATATTGCGCAAAAATATAATTATTTATCAAATTAACAAAATTTAACTAAAATTCACTCGTTAAATTTTAATTTAAAAAAAAATATACAACTAAAATGTTCAGATAAAAAACCAAATTATCGAAAAATATTATAATTTATATAAAATTAAGTGAAATAATTTTATAAAAAAACACCCAAAAAAGTTGAGCATTCTTTATATTATTATTTAAAAATTAGTTAAATCGGTAACCTATACCAACATTAAGATAATTAGCTCTAATAGAATAGCCCGAAGGCGCATTCTTAAGATGATTATTTAATTGGAAAGAATATCATACTTCAGCAAAAAACTTTGGTGTAAAGTCATCAACTAATGTGACTTTATTTAATATTTAAAAATAAAAAAGAGCAACCTTTCGATTGCTCTTAAAATAAATATTTTGTTGTAAAATCTTATTTGAAAAGATATTTAACACCAAAAGTAACTGATCCTAAGTTAAGTCCGAAATTATAATTATCATTTTTAACTTTGAAATTATTAGGATTCTCTTCTGGCTTAAAGCTAGTTGATCTATATCCAAACTCTCCAATTGTAGCCTCAATAGTCCAATTTGGAGAAATAATATAATCGATACCTGGTTTTACAACTACCCCAAAAGAATTAACATTTCCTTTAACATCAGCTTCTCCGTTTTCTTGACCTTTAAGACTACCAAACGCCATAGGAACAGACAATTGACCAAATAACAAGAAATTATCACTTACATTCCAATATTTTCTAACCAATGGCTCAACTGTAAAAGTAGAAACTGTAGATTTATCAAAACTTTCACCAAGTATTCCACCTGGCTCAGAAGTAGTAGATTGATATCCAACACCTACTCCAATTGCCAAATTAGGCGCTACAAAATATCCTACAACTGGTGCAACAGCAAATGAATTTTCTTTAGACTCATCGCTAGTTCCAAAATCACTAGTAACTTTGCTTTCGTTACCTGAATATGCAACTTGACCTGAAATAAATGTTGTCCCTTGAGCAATCTGTGCATTAACTGATGCGAAAAGTGCAACAGCACCTACTAAAAATAACTTTTTCATAATTGATTAAAATTGATGCTGCAAATTTATATCAATTAATTTTAACTGTTTTTAACAAAAATTATGAAATATATCAGCAAATTAGCTTTAAAAAATAAATATTCAATTTAACATTTAACAATGATTTCAGAAAACTATTTAGAAAAATTTAAAAATACTTTGCATTGAGTATTAAAAAACAACACCACAAGTGGTTTCATGCAAAAAAAAGTATTTCCTAATCATAGTTTCGACAACCGAGAAATAAAAAAGCATCCAAGATCTGGATGCTTTAAATTTATAAAATATAAGTACTTAATTACTTCCCAAAAGAATACGCATAACCCAAGTTAACAGAACCTGAACTTCCACCGTCAGCAGAAATACCTCTGTAGCTTAAGTTAACCTCGCTAGGACCAAAGTGGTAAGCTGCTTTTGGAGCATAATAGAAACCACCGTCACTTTCGCCATCTGAAAATGCAAACCCGTAACCTAAATCTACTGTTAAGCTAAATTCTGGTGTGAAACGATACTGCCCTGATGCAGCAATTGGAACAAGATTTACATTCTTCACGCCATAATCCTTATATTCAGATTTCGGAAAATAGGTTTGAAAACCTGATGCAAGACCTACATTAAAGTCCGCTGCAACTGGCCAAAGATAAGAAGCATCTGCACCAATAGAAAATCCATAACCTGTCGATAAATCTCCAACTGGTAAACCTAGGTTAGCTCCTAATTTAAATCCTGATTGAGCGTCCATTGCTCCAAAAAGTGCTAAAGCACCTACTAAAAATAACTTTTTCATAATTCTAATGTTTGTATTGATTTTGTTATATATTTTTTATGATGCAAATTCGAGACCAAATTATAAAATATGTTAAAATTTAAAATAAACATTATATATTAAAAATGCAAAAACCTGCTTACACAGGCTCTTGCAAAAGATTTCGAATTAGTAAATTTTTTGATTATGTTAATTTATTTAACATTAAAATTAATAGTTTGGTTGTGATAAACTCCAGAAAGCTTGATTATGATCGCACTTTTCCATCTCGATTCAGGTTTTAATTGTGGGTTTTCGACATCTTCGCCAATGATATTCAACTTATCACCACTTTTTACGATAGAAACAACTTTGATATCATTTTTAGTTTTAGGCGTTGCATTTATTGCAATGAGCATTTCGTTAGCATCATATACAGGAATAGGAATTTGTCCGTAACCTTTCGGCGAAGCATTCAAAAACTGATACAAATAGTCAATCTCTTGTTGATTATTTAATATTCTGGAAGTATTATCTCCTAACATCTCAAGTTTTGATTGATGAATCACCTCAAAAGCGATAGAATCCGAAGTAACTACTTTATTTTGAGGTGTACATTGTAATACTAAAACAGTTACTAACAATATATATAAGTATTTCACACTCAAAAATTATTTATTTGGTTGATTTTGTTGATCTTCTTTATTGTAAGCCAAGATAATTTTCTTAACCACCGGATGTCTAACAACATCTTCTTCTGTTAAATACACAAAACCAATTTCTTCAACATCTTTCAAAATCCTCATAGATTCTCGAAGTCCAGATTGTTGATTTTTAGGCAAGTCAACCTGACTAGGATCGCCTGTGATAATAAATTTAGCATTCATTCCCATTCTTGTTAAAAACATTTTCATTTGAGAATGTGTCGTATTTTGTGCTTCATCCAAAATTACAAAAGCATCATCCAACGTACGTCCACGCATAAAAGCCAAAGGTGCTACTTCGATAACTTTCTTTTCCATAAAGCCTTCTAGCTTTTCATGCGGAATCATATCACGAAGGGCGTCATATAATGGTTGCAAATACGGATCTAATTTTTCTTTGAGGTCGCCAGGTAAAAATCCCAAACTCTCGCCCGCTTCCACAGCTGGTCTCGTCAAGATAATCCTTTTAACCTCTTTATCACGAAGTGCTCGTACCGCTAAAGCCACACTGGTATAGGTTTTCCCAGTTCCGGCAGGTCCAATTGCGAACACCATATCTTTCTTATCAGTAGTTTTTACTAATTTTTTAAGATTGGATGTTTTTGCTTTGATAACTTTTCCGTTAACACCTTTAACAATGATATCTTGGTCAAAAACCAATTGCTTTTCTTCCTCGGATTTTATTTTTAAAATAGATTCAACATTTTTGAGATCGATACTGTTATGTTTAGAAATAAAAGCAACAATATCGTCAAGTCTAGATTTAAGAACATCCAAAGTTTCTTGATTACCCATCGCAAAAATATAATTATCGCGACCCGTAATTTTAAGAGTTGGAAAGCTAGATTTAATTAAATTAAAGTATTGATTCTGTACACCATAGAAGATTTTTGTATCGATGTCAGAAATTTCATAATTTAGTTCATACATATATTTTCAGAGTATTTTCCTAACAAATATATAGAATTGATTTGAGGAAAGCCTTGACCTGAGCATATATTTATAGTTAATTTTGCATAAAATAAAAGAGATGCCAATTATAAGTTTAACTTCGGATTACGGAACCGTCGACCATCGCGTTGCCTGCATCAAAGGCAGTCTTCTTAGTCAGAACGAAAACATAAAATTGGTTGACATTAGCCACGATATTTTAGCCTACAATCTTCAACAGACGGCCTATATTATTAGAAGTTCTTACAAAAGCTTCCCAACTGGCAGTATTCACATAATTTGCGTTGACAGCTTTTATCATAAAGACCGAAAAAACATCCTCGCAAAAGTTGATGGACATTACTTTTTAGCGGCTGACAACGGCGTTCTTAATTTAATTTTTTTCGATATTAAACCCGATTACGTTTACGAAATCACACTGAATAAAAGATTTGATGACACGATTAACTTTACGGCAACGGATATTTTTGTCCCTGCTGCCATCCACCTTTCTAATGGTGGCGTGCCAGAAGTTATTGGTCGTCCAACGCTAGATACAAAGGAGACTTTTTTTGTGAATGCAAGCTACAAAGCTTCCGAAAAAATGATTATCGGCGAAGTAATGTATGTTGACAATTTTGGAAATGTAATCTCAAATATCCATAAAAGTCTTTTTGAAAAACATGCGAGCAATTTCGAATCTTTTACGATTAAATTCAGGAATATAGTTTTGACAAAGATTTTTAATCAATACACAGATTTGATCCCAAATTGGGAACAAGAACAAGAATATCACGGTAAATCTGCGGTTATATTTAATGATAATAATCTTCTCGAATTAACTGTATACAAAGGCAGTCTTCACAACGGCGCCGCTTCTTTATTCGGTATGAATATGGGCGAAAAAATCTATATCGAATTCGAGTAAAGTCTAAAATAAAAAAGCGTTTGTTGTTAACAAACGCTTTTTTATTTTTAATTTCTTAATAAATTATTTAACAAACTTTTTAGAAATAACTTGTCCTTCAATTGTTGCATAAGCGACGTAAACACCGGCAGCAAGTCTACTAATGTTAACTTCAGAATTTCGGTCAACTGCTAGATCTGTTTTAACAATTTTCCCAGCCATATCAAAAATCTCCAACTTATCAATCACTTTATTTGATTTTACTATTAATGTATTTTTTGATCCAGTAACAGCTAATGAAAAGCCGATCGTTTTAACATCAATAGTAGATAATGTTTTACATTCTACTTTCGCAATCCATCCTTTCTCAACAACCGAAGCATTAGATGAAAAACGTATTGTGATTGCTCCTGTCGGGTGTGTCGATTCGAAAGAACCTAAATTTTGCGTTCCCGAAATATTAATTGAACCGTTATGTAAAAATGGTGTTGATGCAATATTAGGTCCGTCATAAATTCTCATCATATCTCCACCTTGTTCTGTTACAAACTCAGTAAACGTTAGCTTTATTTTATCATTAGGATTGCTAGGTGTAAAAGTTTTAATAATAACTTCACTATTACCATAATCGCGATCTTCGCCTCCAGAATCTGTAAAATTATAATTATTACCACACCATTGTGCATCTGTCATAATAAGTTGAGTCAAGGCATAAGAGTTTTCGCCACCACAATTAACGCCAACACTTACAGTATAATATGTATTAGGATCTAAAGTAGCAATATTAATGACTTTATTAGTTACAACACCAGTCTTAACAACAGTACCATCCGTTTTAGCAATTTTATATTTCCATTCAGTTCCTCCATTATTATCAATAATTGTCGCTGTAAGAGAATTTGGAGTCAGGTTGGAAATCTGAAGATTGGACACCGTGGGATTACAACCTGTCACACAATCTGTATTAAGACAAGCTTTGGAGTCTACCGTCTGACGAATTAACGCGCCTGGCTGCGGACCAAAACCTAATGCCAAGTTAACACCAACACCACCTACCAAATGACAATAACTCATTATCGTTCCTTTTGCGGGAATTGGACCATCACAACCTTCGGAAAAACCGCCAACTGGGCCACAACCATCGATTGGCGTGTTATCACCATTCCATACACAAGCATGCGTATGTGGCGAACCTAAAGAATGTCCCATCTCATGCGTCATTGCCATAATAGTCCAAGAATAAGTTGGCACATTTGAATAGGTCATATTAATACCGGAATAAGCATATTTACTTGTAGAGCACAAAGAGTTAAGGTAAGCTACACTTGTCGTTGAAGGATAATTAACGAGATGCGCTAGATCTCCATTAAAAGTTGTACGAGTAGCCTTAAACTTTGCTAAATTTTCGTCAAAACTTCCAGTATAAGGATCAGCTAAAGTCCATACAAAAATCTCATGCAATGACATTTTAACGCCATCATTATTGTACAAAGTTCCAATATTATTATGGATTGCTGTTATCCAGTTGGTTGTTTTAGTAACATCTCTCCCATTCTGAATGTAAGGTTTATTACAGATTTCATAATACACTCTTACACAATTCTCGGTTGTTTGAGCCGTTTTAGAGATTGTATCAGGATCAAATGAAATTTTCTGATTTTGATTTTCCATCAAAGCATCAGCCTTACAAATAAACTGACTTTTCCCCGTTAAAGTAGCATCGGAATAAACAATAAAATCTTCAGAAGAAACCGCCTTTCCTAATGCGATATTTCCAATCTTAAGATCAGAAGCCAATCCTACAACATCATCTTCAAAAAAACTAAACGCAACTATTGAAGATGCATCACCTTTAATAATACCTTGATAATATACGCCTGGTTTATAATTTTTGAATTCCCCTTTGTCCGTTTGAACAGTCAAATTCTTTTCACCTCCAAAAATATCATTCTGTAACAATTCGACAGTAATCATTTTTTCACGAAACGGAAAAGTCATTTCGATAGCTGTTGGTCGTTTTAAAACCAAATTCTCTAATTGTTTCTTGTCAAGATCTAGTACAATAGCATCAGTCGCAGATTGCTTGTATACAGCATTTTTGCTAGCGTCCTCGTTTTTTTTAAATAAATTGTAGCTTTCAAAACTTTGTTTACTTGTTTTGTAATCAATAATTCTCTTCGCTACTTTTTGTCCCGATTGACCAAAAGATAAAGAAAATGCACAAAACAAGAAAATAACATGTAATATTCTTTTCATTTTTATTTTATTATTAATGTTTTGCAAATAAAAGATAAAAAAAACAATTTTGCAATTTACAAGATATTTAAGGTCTGTCAATTTTGTTTTAGCAATTAAAAGTATATTTGCAAAAATTTGACACGTGCTCTATTTGATTATCAAAGCGATTCACATTATTTTTATGGTCAGCTATTTTGCTGGAATGTTTTATTTACCAAGAATTTTCGTGTATTATAAAGATACCGACGATTTCGAAAATCCAAAACAAAATATCCTGCGCGAGCAATATGCCTACATGGCAAAAAGATTATGGAATATCATCATCGCTCCTGCTGGTATCATCATGCTTTCTTGCGGTTTGATTATGATTGGATTAAATACTGGTCTTATGAAAATGTCTTGGTTTCATTTAAAATTAACATTTTTGATCGGACTTTTATCTTACCATATTTGGGCTTGGAAAAAAACGAAAAGCATACAAATCTTAAATGGTAAAGCTTTAAAAACCTCCAATATCAAACTACGACAAATCAACGAAATTGCAACGTTCTTACTATTTGGCGTTGTTTTTACAGTGATTTTAAAATATTACATTATCGCGTATTGGTGGCAATTATTAGTGAGTTTCATCGTTATCATCATGCTGATTATGGCAACTGTCAAATGGGTTAACAAAGGAAAAAAGTAAGTCTAAGTTAAAAGCGAAATATCAACTAAACAACACATACAAAACACTACAAAGAAGCATGTTTGCAATATTAAAAAAAGAACTTTGGAGCTATTTCGGAAACTGGAGCGCATGGGTGATCATCGGCGCTTTTAGTTTTGTATCGGCTTTATTTTTATTCTTCTTCGAAAACAGTTTCAACATATTAGACATCGGGAGCGCATCTTTACAAAGCTTTTTTGTGTTGGCGCCTTGGCTTTTGATGTTTATCATTCCAGCTTTAACGATGCGAAGTTTGGCAGAAGAGCAACAATCTGGGACTTTGCTGTGGCTATTTTCGCAACCTTTAAAAATTTCGGATATCATTAATGGGAAGTTTTTTTCGGTTTGGACGATTGGCGTTTTATGTTTAATACCGTCTTTAATTTATTTTTATACCGTTTATAATTTAGGAATTCCCGAAGGCAACATCGATATGGGAATGACCTTTGGAAGTTATTTTGGATTAATCGTTTTAATTGGCGGATTTTCAGCATTGGGGATTTTGGCATCATCATTTTCGTCAAACCAAATTATGGCGTATTTATTGGGTGTTTTGCTTTGCTTCGTCATGTATTTCGGGATCGAGCAATTAGCAAGTTATAAGTTACTTGGTGGTGCGGATTTTATTTTACAGAATTTTGGATTTTATCAGCATTTTATGTCTTTTACAAGAGGACTTATCGATACTCGAGATTTATTTTATTTTGTATTAGTAATGATTATTTGTCTTAAAATCGCTCAATTTTCGGTATCAAAAAAGAAGTAAAATTTCCTATATTTTTTAAAAATGAATAAAAACAAAATCATATATATTCTTGTAGGACTTTTGCTATTGTTAGGCATTTTTGGCGTGTTCTACAAACGATTTGACTTAACTTCAGAAAAGCGTTACACACTTTCAGATGCCACTGTTAAAACTTTAGAGTCCATCAAAAAACCTGTAATGATCGAAGTTTATTTGGATGGCGATTTTCCCGCTTCGTTTAAACAATTACAAAACGAAACCAAATTCCTTTTGGACGAATTCCGAAAGATAAATCCTAAAATCGATTACAAATTCCGTGATCCAATTGCGGAAAAAATTCCGATGGATACGTTACAAGCGATGGGCATGCAACCGTCGATGTTACCAGACATCAAAGACGGAAAAATCACTAATATCGTGATGTATCCGTATGCTGCGATCAAATATGAAGACTATGGATTTGCAATTCCGTTAATTATCCAACAAACGGGCATCGATTCTAGTGAGCAACTTAATAAATCCATCGAAAGTTTAGAGTATAATTTTGCTTCAAACATCAAAGCGATGACCGAAGAACACAAGAAAAATATTGGATTTTTGGTTAACCAAGACGAATTGGGAAAACAAGAATTCACCAGCTTTGTGGAAATGGCTCTAGAGAATTATAATGTTGGTCCAATTATCCCAGAAAATAAAACTGAGTTAAGTCTTGCTGACATCCCAAAACTTCGACAAATGGACGCTTTGGTGATTGCAAAACCTCGTAAAGCTTTTACAACCAACGAAAAAGTTATCCTTGACCAATACATCATGAATGGCGGAAAAAGCCTTTGGATGTTAGATGCTGTTAATGCCGAAATGGACACGCTTTTCCGATCCAAAAAGATTATGGCATATCCTGTTGACATGAATTTGACGGACATGATGTTCAGCTACGGCGTTCGCGTTAATCCTGGTTTGGTTAAAGATATGAAGCAATCCGCCTTAATTCGTTTGGTGACTGGCGAAGTGGCTGGCAATCCACAATTCACGAACTTGATGTGGCCTTATTTTCCACTTGGTATTGCGCAAAATGAAAACGTTATAACGAAAAACATCAATCCTGTTAAGCTTGAATTCCCGACTTCTATCGATACACTTTCAAGAAAAAATACAAAATTCAACGTTCTATTTAAGTCGAGTGACCACACGATTACCAAGAGTATTCCGAATTATGTTTCATTGTCCGAGATGGTAAAAATGGACAGCATTGGCGTAATGGAGCAAGCTTCTACGCCTAAGATTTTTGCTGTGTCTTTGGAAGGAAAATTCCAGTCGGCCTATGCCACAAGAAGCGAAAAAAATGGCTTCCCGAATTTTAAAAATCAAAGTTCTAACAACAAAATGATTGTCATTGCGGATGGTGACATTGCAAGAAATCAAACCGTAAAAGGTCAAGCGATGCCCCTTGGTTTCGATTATCTGACGCAACAGCGTTATGGCAACGAGCAATTCCTTAGAAATGCACTCGATTATCTTTTGGACGACTCCAACTTGATGGCGCTCCGTAACCGAAATATAGAAATGCGTCTTCTCGACAAACAACGTATTGATGCTGAACGTCAAAAATGGCAATGGACCAATCTCCTTTTACCACTAGGGATTTTGGGCGTGCTGGGCGCATTGTTCTTCTGGCTCAGAAAAAAACAATTTTCATAATACAAAACCTGTCGAATTCGGCAGGTTTTTTATTATTTTTAAACCTCATTAAAACCAAAAAGACAAATGGATTTTCCGAAACTTGAAACCGAACGATTAATTCTTGATGCGCCAAAAGAAGCCGATTTAGAAAACATAGCGAAGATTTTGAACAACGAAGTTTATTCTAAAAACACGATTAACATTCCGTTTCCTTATATTATTGATAGTGCAAAATTTTGGCTTAGTCTTTCAGAAAATGGTTTTAAAAATGAAAATCAATACATCTTCGCAATTCGGTTAAAAGACAGTCAAAAAATAATTGGCGGTATCGATTTAGGCATTGACAAAAATTTTAATAAAGCTGAACTTGGTTATTGGCTTGACGAAAATTTTTGGAACCAAGGTTTTGCAACAGAAGCTGTTATTAAAATTATAGATTTTGGGTTTAAACATTTAAAACTGAAAAGAATTTTTGCAACACATTTTGATTTTAATCCTGCATCAGGAAAAGTTTTAGAAAAATCTGGGATGAAAAAAGAAGGCGAAATGAAAGCCCACACTAGAAAAGGAAATATATACCACAATCATATTTTGTACGCAATTGTGAATGAAAATTTGTAATCTTTTAATTAGGATCTAATCTAAACTTTCTACTTCCAAAACTTGAATAAAACTTGATTTTTTCGTAAATTCGTGATTATCATTACACAAATCATGGCTTACGATTTAGAAAAAGAAAACAAGGAAATCCTTGCCCGCTATAAAGATCTGATATCCAACACCTACCGAACGCTCGACGAAGATCAAAACAAATTGATTCGTAAAGCTTTTGATATTGCTCTGGATGCGCACAAAGATCAACGTCGAAAAACTGGCGAGCCCTACATCTATCATCCGATAGAAGTGGCAAAAATTGTGGCCAACGAAATTGGGCTAGGTGCGACAAGTATTGCCTGTGCCCTACTCCATGATGTTATCGAAGATTCGGAATACACTTATGAAGATTTAAAAAAGATTTTTGGAAATAAAATCGCAGATATTGTCAATGGTTTGACAAAAATATCGGTGATGAACAACCAAAATATCTCCATCCAATCTGAGAATTACCGTAAGCTACTTTTGACATTATCAGAGGATTTTCGAGTGATTTTGATTAAAATCGCCGACCGTCTTCACAATATGCGTACACTAGAAAGTATGCGTCCTGACAAGCAACAAAAAATTGCGTCAGAAACTGTGTACATCTACGCTCCGATGGCGCATCGTTTGGGACTTTATAATATTAAATCCGAGCTCGAAGATTTATCATTAAAATACAACAATCCGGAAGTCTACAACGAGATTACGAGCAAGTTAGAATTAGCTAAAGAAAGCCGTGATAAATATATCCAAGAGTTTAAAAAAGAAGTTTCGGAACAACTTGAAGAAGAAGGCCTCAACTTTACAATAAAAGGGCGCGCAAAAGCGATTAGTTCTATTTATCGTAAAATGTTGAAGCAGAATGTGACTTTCGAAGAAGTGTTCGATAATTATGCGATTAGGATTATTTATAAATCTGATGCTAAAAACGAAAAATTCTTAGCTTGGAAAATTTACTCCATTGTTACAGATCTTTATCGTAGCAATCCGTCGCGTATGCGTGACTGGATTTCGCAATCGCGGTCGACTGGTTACGAGAGTTTGCATTTAACTGTTATGGGACCTGACAAAAAGTGGATTGAAGTGCAAATCCGTAGCGAACGTATGGACGAAATCGCCGAGAAAGGTGTCGCAGCGCATTATCGCTACAAAGAAGGTTACAAAAATAGCGACGACCAAAACTTTGACCGTTGGGTAACCGAAATCCGTGAAGTTCTTGAGCAGCAACAAGATTTATCCACTTCCGAGCTTCTTGATAATATTAAATTAAATCTTTATTCTAAAGAAGTTTTCGTGTTTACACCAAAAGGTGAAATCAAGATTTTACCAACGGGTGCGACAGCTTTGGACTTTGCATTTTCGGTGCACTCGGACTTGGGTTCCAGATGTCTTGGTGCAAAAGTTAATGGCAAATTGGTGCCGATTAGTTATGTTTTGCAAAACGGCGATCAAGTCGATATTTTGTCTTCTCAGAATCAAAAACCAAAATCGGATTGGCTAGATTTTGTCGTAACATCTAAGGCTAAATCTAAGATTAAAGCCATTCTTAATTCAGAAAAAAATAATCGTACAGCTGAAGGTAAAGAAATCTTGCAACGTAAAATGCGTCATGCAAAACTTAACTTTAACGACGATGAAATTAATAAACTTCAAAAGTTTTTAAACCTTAAAACCTCACAAGATTTGTTCTTAGGTTTCCAAGATGGAACTTATGATATGGGAGACCTCAAACGTTATTTGGAAGGTCGTACATTATTCGGGAACTTATTACAACGTTTCAGAAAATCGCCGACAACTAAGGTTGTTACAAATAATGACACACCAGCGCAAGATTTAGATTTAATTGTCTTCGGAAAAGATGAAGAAAAATTAAACTACAGTTTTGCAAAATGTTGTACAGTTATTCCGGGTGACAAAATCTTTGGATTCATCACCATTTCCGAAGGTATTAAAGTCCATAATGACAATTGTCCTAATGCGATTAACTTACGCGCAAACTACGATTATCGTGTGCTAATTGCTAAATGGGTAAATTCTGAAAGTTTCAAAAACAGAATTCAAATCGAGATCGAAGGTCTTGACAGAATGGGAATGATTAACGACATCACCGCGGTGATTAGTAACTCGATGGGTATGGATATGAAATCGATGTCAATTGCTTCTAACGATGGTATTTTTACAGGAACCATCAACCTTGAAGTTAAAAACAAACAACAATTAGAAGATACTTTCAAAAAACTTAAAAATATTAATGGCGTTTCTAAAGTGAAGCGCTTGTAGAAAATAGACAGCATGCAGTTAACCGACTACTTTAAAAAGTTCTTTCACAGCTCACAATCATCTGGCGTTATCCTTATTGTTTGTGTCATTTTTTCACTATTATTAGCAAATTCATCAATCGGACAAAGTTTCCAAAACTTTTTAGATACCGAGATTGGCACCAATCTTTTCCATTTAAAATATCCTATTAGCATTTGGATTAATGACGGATTAATGGCGATTTTCTTCCTTTTGGTTGGGCTTGAAATAAAACGTGAAATTGTAGAAGGCGAATTGTCGAATTTTAAAAGTGCATCCTTACCAATTTTTGCAGCTATTGGCGGAATGCTCGTTCCAGCGCTTATTTATTACTTGTTTAATTATGGTACAGACTACGAGAAAGGTTGGGGAATCCCGATGGCGACGGACATTGCTTTCTCTTTAGCCATTGTCTCGATGTTGGGCAAAAAAGTTCCTCCAGCCGTTAAAATTTTCCTTGCTGCCTTGGCGATTGTTGATGATTTGGGTGCGATTTTGGTGATTGCAATTTTCTACACCGATCAGCTTCATTGGTTGTATTTAGGGCTTTCTAGCGCAATTATTTTACTCCTTATTGCACTTAATTATTTTAAAGTTAAGAAACACGTTTTCTATATTATTCCGGGAATGTTCTTGTGGTATTTTATGCATCATTCGGGCATCCACGCGACAATCGCAGGTGTACTTTTAGCATTTACGATTCCTACCAACGAATCTAAAACAGAAATATCACCACTTGAAAAGTTGGAGCATCAACTACATACACCGGTTAACTTTATTATTATGCCGATTTTTGCTTTAGCGAATACCAACATTATTTTCAAAACTGGGATGGTTGACGGATTGTTCACGAATTTCGGTTTCGGGATTATTTTCGGGTTGGTTGCCGGAAAAGTTATTGGCATCGGTTTATTTTCGTTTATCGCTATTAAGTCAAAAATCAGTAGTCTTCCACACCACTCGACTTGGCTACACATGATTGGCGCTGGATTTCTTGCGGGCATCGGTTTTACAATGTCGATTTTCATTGCGCTATTATCCTTCAAAGGTAATCCAGAAATACAAGATGAAGCTAAGTTTGCGATTTTGATAGCGTCAGTTTTAGCAGGTGTTATCGGTTATACACTTTTAAATTTAGTTTCAAAAAGGAAGAAGAAAATTGGAAAAGAAAAAGTTGTAATTCAATAATTATTAATTGTTATTTTTAAATTTTAACAAAGAAAAATGATAGGCGTTGGCAACCCAGCAATTATATATTTGCTTTTTATTTTTTTTAATTATAAGTTGTATAATTTGGCTGGTAATTTCTATCATTAAAAAATATACAGTTGGTAAAATTGTGTCGACAATCCTTATTCTTTTGTTTGCGTTTCCGTTTATGGATGATTTTTATAGAAGCGATGAAAGGAAACATAATGTTATAAAAGATTTACAAACTCTCAATCTTCGACTAAATGATAAGTTTAGGATTATTGAAAATTATGAGAGTTATATTCTTGGTGGAAATTTTCAACATTTCAGTATTGAAATATCCAATAAAGACCAAGAAAAAATAATTAATCAAATTATAAATTCAAAAAACTTTCAAGAGAAAAAAAATGAAAACTATGTTTTCATGGATAACGATTACAACGATAATCGAGAATATCTTTTAAACTATAAATATCCGCAATTTTATACACGAAAAATTAAAACTAAAATTGACGGAAAAATCATAGCAATTGACTTAGAAATAGGTTTAAAAGACAATGTTTAAGATACTCAAAATGGGAAAAATAAAAGCATTTAATTATAAAGATAATTTAAAATCTTTAACTAAATATTAATAAAATTTAATCCAAATTTTCAGAAAAAGACTCGGTGGCATCATCATGTACGATCATTTCTTGATTTATGATATTCTCGAGTTTTACTTTTTTAATAGCGAGATTCAGTTCGTTTCCAAGTAACACCAACATCACATTAAGATTGGTCCAAACCATCACCAAAATAATTGATCCAATCGAGCCATAAAGAACGTTGTAACGTGCTATATTCGCAACATAAATAGCAAAGAAATAAGTTAGAACAACAAATAAAATTGTTGTTAAAATTGCCCCTGGAATAGCTTCTGAGAATTTCGTGATTTTAAGACAACCAACCCAATAGAACAACGCCAAAAGAATAAAATAAAACAACGGAAATGAGATAAATCCAATAATCTTGGACAAGTTGTCGACCAGCCAACTGATGTTATATTCTGGTGTGAAGAGTTTTAGAACAACTTCACTGTAATAAATTCCGAAAATCGAAAACAAAACCAATGCGATAAAAGCCAATGTAATCAACATCGCCAACGCATATTCTTTGATAAAACCGCGTTTTAGTTCAGTGTTGTGGTTAAAACCATTGATTAAACTAAATGCGCCATTGGTCCCAAAAACAAATACCAACAAAATGGTCAAATTGCTGACACCTTTCATATTTGGGACAATATTATTTTGGATATAATCGCTGACATCTTGTTGCATGTGCGAGGGAAAAACATTCTCCATCAAAACTTCAAAAATATAGAACTGAAGCTTGTCGTAATGCGGCATATAAGGCAATAGAGAAAACATAAAAAGGATCATCGGGAAGAGACTGAGGAAAAAACTCCATGAGATACTTGCCGCTTGTTTGCCCAAAGGTTTGCTAAAAACACCTGCAAAATAGACCTTCATCATTTGCAAAAGAGAAATGCCCAAACCCGGAATGTGAATACCATCCAGAAAATCTGAAATTTTTGTGATAAATTTGGGTAATTTTTTATCCATAAATTCTTATTGCAAAACAAAGATACTAAATGCGAATTAATTTGCTCTGCATCGGCAAGACCGACGATAAAGAAATTATCAATCTTATCAATTATTATATCCCAAGACTTCCAAAGCATTGGAATTTTAACCTTGTGGAAATTCCTGATGTTAAAAACGTCAAAAACCTAACACCTGACGCTCTCAAAAAAGAGGAAGCCAAACTTTTTAAAAATCATATTGACGCTGGCGAATTGGTTATTCTCCTCGACGAAAAAGGAAAACAATTCACAAGCCGCGAGTTTTCTCAAAAAATTGATTTTTGGATGGGAAGTTCGGTTAAAAAGATTCACTTTTTAGTTGGTGGCGCTTATGGCTTTTCAGATGAGATTTATCAAATGGCCAACGAGAAAATTTCACTTTCAAAAATGACATTTACGCATCAGATGATTCGACTTTTCTTTGTGGAACAAATCTATCGTGCATCAACAATTCTTCAAGGAAAACCGTATCACAACGATTAGATTTTTGTTTTTAAATTTAATTCTTAACAAATCGAAAAGATTGGTGTAAACTTAAATTGATTGTTGTTTTCTGAGGACGATTTTTGTGATTTCGGCAAAGAGTCCACCCGACAAAACACCTACCAAAGCACCAAAAACAACATCCATCGGAAAATGTACACCAAGATAAATTCGGCTGTACGACACTATTGTTGCCCACACAAAAATACAAACTGGTAACCAACGGTATTTGTGCGAGATAAGAAGACTTAAAAAGCTAGCAATAAAAAAGCTATTCGCTGCATGTGACGAGAAAAAACCATATTGTCCTCCGCAAGTTATCATTCTCATTTTTGGAATTAAAGCCTCATCATGACAAGGACGAAGACGCGCAATCCCGTATTTGAAAATGCCAGCAATTTGGTCCGTAAACGTAATTCCTAATGCAATGAAAATCAGAATAAAAATTACAGATTTTGGTTTGTAAGTTTTAAAAACTAAATACAAAAAGATAATGTAAAGCGGAATCCAAACCCATTTGCCAGTTACTAATAACCAAAACGGATCATAAGAAGCATCACCAAGATTGTTGAGATATAAGAGTAAATCTCGGTCTTTGTCTATTAGCTCTAGCATATTAACGACTTACAGGTCCTTCGTGTTCATCACTAAGTTGATCAACTTTGGGCGTTTCTGGTTTTTCGGACTCTAGAGATACTGATTTTTTGATATCATTCATCGGGTTATAATCTTGAACCGATTGTTTAACCTTGTCGATTTCTTTTTTAATTTCGGAAACAGGATTGTCTGCTTCTTTCATTATTTCGGTTTTGATATCGTCGACAGCACCACGCATTTTGCGTACGCCTTGTCCCAAACCACGCGCAATCTCGGGTAATTTATCAGGACCAAATAAGACCACAATAGCCAAGGCTATCATCAGCATTTCACCAAAACTTAATTCCATAGTGCAAACTTACAAAATGTATTGAAATTCAACCAAAAACCTTTGCTTAAATATTTCTTAAATTGGTTGTTGGTTATTAGTTTAAGGTTTAAGCAAAATTAATTCGTAATTCGTAATTCGTAATTCGTAATTCGTAATTCGTAAATCAAAAAAAAAATTACTCTTGCATCGCCTTCTTTTCTCTCAAACGTTTGTTGCGAGCGAAAGTATAATAAGCTACGAATGCGCTAATTCCCATTAATACAAATCCTAGGAAAAATGGTGCGCCTGCAAATTTGAATGGTGCTTTATCATGCGTGAAATAAAAGAAAATATTCGTCATCAAAGGTGGTCCAATAATCGATGTTAAACTAACTAAACTTGCTAAAGCGCCTTGCAATTCGCCTTGCTCGCTGTTGGGTACCTGTGAAGAAATAACAGATTGCAAAGCTGGTCCACAAATTCCGCCAAGTCCATAAGGCACCAAAAAGGCGAACATCATCCAACTTTCACTTGCAAACGCGAACAGCAACATCCCGACAGAATATAAAATCAATCCGTAATAAATACTTCTTTCGTTACCGAGTTTTGGTTGCAAATATCTTATCAAAACGCCTTGTACCAAAGCTGCCATAACACCAGAAACACCTAAGGAAATGCCGACTAACTTTTCGCTCCAGTTGAATTTATACATCGTAAAAAATGTCCAGTTGGTTTGCATCGCATGACCTGCAATATAAACCAAAACTAAAGCACCGATAAGCCCTAAAAGTTCTGGATGACGTTTTAACCCCATTAACGATCCAATGGGATTCGCACGTTTCCAGTCGAATGGACGTCGATTTTCTTTGGGTAAACTTTCTGGAAGGACAAACAAGCCGTAAAGAAAATTAATCAAACATAATCCTGATGCTGCATAAAATGGAACTCTCGCGCCGTATTGTCCTAAAACCCCACCAATAACTGGTCCGATAATGAATCCTAAACCAAAAGCTGCGCCTACCAATCCGAAGTTTTTGGCACGGTCTTCATCAGTAGACACATCAGCAATGTATGCGCTAGCTGTTGTGATACTCGCCCCCGTAATTCCTGAGAAAATACGTCCAATAAATAACCAAAATATCGTGGGAGCAATGGCTTGAATATAAAAGTTAATTGCAAAACCTAGCAAAGATGCTAAAATAATGGGACGACGTCCAAATTTGTCACTTAGTCCGCCTAAAACTGCAGCGAATAAAAACTGCATCACCGCATATAACGTACTTAACCAACCGCCATAACGTGCAGCTTCACTAACATCAGCGTGGATTAGCTCTTGGATCAATTTTGGAACTACCGGAATGATAATTCCCCAACCCGTGATATCGATTAGTAGTGTTATAAAAATGAAGCCAATTGCGGCTGATTTTTTATTGCTTTTCATACGGCTACGAATTTAGTTTTTTTTTCTTTGTGATTGGCGATTGGTTTTTAGTTTTTGGTTGTCGGTTGTCTAGCAAGATTAATTGATAATGGATAATTGATAATGGATAATTGATAATGGATAATTGATAATGCATAATTCTTTAAACTTCTCGATACATTTCGTTACGTGAAACACTCTAAGTGACGAAGCGTGAATTGTAAATCATCATTCGTAAATCCAAAAATGACAATCACAACAAACCCGAATATAAAATTGGATGTGGTTGTTGCGCCCCGGATGGAACGGTCTGTTGGAGCTCTTTTTCTGGGTGGCTTCGAGACTTCGACTCCGCTCTGCAGCCTCGAAATAGCCACCAAGAAAAAAGCGACTAGTGACAGCCGGAAATGGCGCCCAAATAAAAAGCCTCCAGATGATACTGAAGGCTTTTTTATACTATTAAAAACTAATTTAGTTTTTTACAATTTCTGTGTTGTCTACACTTGTTTTACCATTTGGTATTTCTTCTTTTTTCTTACCTCTAAGGAAGTCGTAAGCTGTTGCTGACGCGATGAAAATTGACGAATATGTACCGAAGCCGATACCTACCAACAGACAGAACATGAAGCCTCTTAGGTTTTCTCCACCGAAGATGAAAATCGCTAGGATCACCAGAATCGTAGTGAAGGATGTATTGAAAGTTCTACCAATTGTACTCGAAATCGAGTCATCGAATAGACCTGCCAACGTAAGCGCTTTTTTCTCACGAAGGTACTCACGAATACGGTCAAAGATGATTACGGTATCGTTAATCGAGTAACCAATTACCGTCAAAATTGCCGCAATAAAATCCTGATTGATTTCCATATTGAATGGTGCAATCTTGTAGAATAATGAATATACACCTAATATAACAATTGTATCGTGGAATAGACCTGCAACGGCTCCTAACGAGAATTGCCACTTGTCAAATCTTACCAAAATGTAGATAAAGATACCTACTAATGATGCTAATACTGCTAAACTACCTCCAGTTTTGATATCGTCGGCTACGGTTGGACCAACTTTAGTTGATGATACAATCCCAGCATGACCTTTATCTGCTGATTTGAAATCTGCCAATGTCATATTAGCTGGAAGATCAGCTTTTACACCTTCAAAGATTTTTTGCTCTACAGTTTGGTCAGCTTTTAAAGATTCGTCATCGATAAGGTAATCTGTTGAGATTTTCAATTGGTTACCACTACCGAAAGTTTTAGCTTCTACTGCTGAGTTTTTACCATCTGCTGTCTGCATAAGTTTTGCAATGCTTGCTTCAACTTTTTCAGCATTAACTGGCTTTTCGAAACGTACAACATAATTACGTCCTCCTGTAAAGTCAATACCGAATTTGAAACCATTCACTGCAATTGATGCAATACTAATGATCATTAAAATTGCTGAGAAGATATAAGCATATTTACGTTTTCCGATGAAGTCGATCCATACATTACGGAAAGCATTCTTGGTCATTGGCGTCCAAACAGACAGAGATTTACCTTTGCTTAATCTATTGAAGATCATCAATCTTGATAAAAGAACTGATGTGAACAATGTCATAATCAAACCAATAATCAATGTTACTGCGAAACCTTGGATAGGTCCAGTACCAAAGATGTAAAGGATAATTGCCGTAATCAAAGTCGTAAGGTGACCATCGATAATCGCAGATAATGCATGTTTGAAACCGTCTTTGTAAGCTTCTAAAATTGACTTACCACGGAATAATTCTTCTTTTGTTCTTTCATAAATAATTACGTTAGCATCGACCGCCATCGCCATCGACAACACGATACCTGCAATACCTGGAAGCGTTAATGTCGCATCGATAGAGTCCATGATTCCGAAGATGTAGAACAAGTTGATGATCATCGCAATAACTGCGTAGATACCTGCACCACCATAGTAGAATATGATATAAACAATAATAACTGCAAATGCAATAAGGAATGACAGCACCCCTGCTTGGATAGATTCTGCTCCTAATGAAGGACCAACAACGTCAGCTTGTACAATTTTAGCCCCTGCTGGCAATTTACCCGCACCTAAAACGTCTGTTAAATCTTTAGCTTCTTGTTGTGTGAAGTTACCAGAAATCTGTGTTCTACCATCCGGGATTACGCTTTGTACGTTAGGTGCCGTGTATACTCTGTTGTCCAAAGTTACAGCAACTGGCTTGTTAACGTTTTTCCCTGTCATCGTTTTCCATTCTTTCGCACCTTTTGAGTCCATTTGCATGTCTACTACGATACGTCCGATTTGGTCATAACTAACGTTAGAACTTTCTACAGCACCATCAACAGGCGCTTTTTGGCTGATATTCCCACGGATTGCATAAAGCACCAAATTGTTAGGATCTTCTCTTTCTGGTTTGTATCCCCACATGAATTGGGTATACTTAATGTTAGTAGGTCTCGCTTTGATAGCAACTTCACTGTTAAGGATTTTATTAACAATAGCTGTATCTGACAATTTAACATTAGCAACACCGTTAGAACGAAGTGTGTTAATCTGAAGCGCTTTTACTAAATCTGTGTTAGCCTTAACTCCCATAGAATCACTTTTAGCACGAACTAATTGTCCTAACTGCTCGAAGTATGGATATACTTCTGGAACTTGTTGAACTTCCCAAAACTGAAGCTTTGCAGAAGTCGCCAACATTTTTTTAACTCTGTCGATATCTTTAATACCAGGCATCTCTACCAAGATACGTCCAGTACCAGCTACACGTTGTACGTTAGGTTGTGTAACACCCATCTTGTCAATACGTGTACGGATAACCTCGTAAGCTGTACCAACAGATTGGTCGATTTTCTTTCTTACAATATTTCTAACCTGATCATCAGTTGTATTAAATTTGATTTCAGTCAAATTTGTGTTACCGAAGATCTCAGGATCTGCAAGTTTTAGATTAGTACCTTTTTCTTTGTTAACAGCATCAAACTGAGTAAAGAAATCATCAATAAATAACTTTGTTGAGTTTCTTTGTACTTTTTCTGTTCTGTTAAGTGCTTCGATTAATACTGGGTTTGTAGAATAATTAGTTAAATCATTCACCAAATCTCTTTGATTAATTTCCAAAAGCACGTTAATACCACCTTTAAGGTCAAGACCAAGCTTCATTTCTTTAGCTTTTGCGTCTACATAGTTAAGTTTTGTAAAACCTAAATTCAATGTATCCTTAGATAGTCTTGCAATCTCCTCTTGGTATTTTTGTTGGTTATCGCCTGCAACAGCTAGTGCCTCTTTTTCTATTTTGTTGGCATAGAAAGACGGCAAAAGCTCATTAAGACATATAAGTCCTAGTACGATAGCAACTAATGTAACGAGTCCTTTTCCTTGCATTTTCTTACTATATATAATTAATTTAGTCGGCAAATATAATGATTTTCTCTATAAATAAGAATTTGCTTTTGTGTAATTATTAACAAATCAGCGTAAAAACCTTAACTTTTTTTTAAGTTAATTTTAATCTTGGATAAAATATTTGATAAAATCGAAATCTTTTAAATCTTTGTAAACTCTTTTAGCAAAAACAAAAAAAGAGCTGATTTCTCAACTCTTTCCGTTATTCTATTTTATAATTTTTCCTGAATTAAAATCCAATTTTAAAAATTATATCGTCATCGAAAAAATACGGGTTTCGGGTTTGTTACGCATCATTCGAAGGTCAAAAACCATCGCTACATTTCTTGTAAAAGCTCTACCCTTTTCGGTAATTTTTATTTGATGATCTGCAAATTCTACCAAGCCGTCTGCTTCCATTTCTTTCAACATTTCTAATGCATTTTCTAACTCGGGGAAGCTTGTTTGCACATCCCAAGTCGTCTCTAGTTGACACATCAAATTAAGAATATGACGACGAATCGTTAAATCTTCATCATTGAGAATATGGCCTTTAATAACTGGAATTTCACCGTTTTCAACTTTGGTTTGATACTCTTCCACCGATTTTTCATTTTGCGCAAAAGCATACCAAGAATCCGAAATTGATGATGCGCCAAGACCAACCATCAATTGGGTTTTGCTCGACGTGTAACCCATAAAGTTTCGGTGAAGTTTTTTACCAATCAAGGATTGATAAAGATCGTCCGATTCTAAAGAGAAATGATCCATGCCAACCTCGATGTAACCAAGATCTTCAAGAAGTTTTTTCCCGTTTTCGTATTGTTTGCGTTTTTCTTCACCAGATGGCAAATCTTTTTCATCAAAACCTCTTTGCCCAACACCTTTTATCCAAGGCACATGCGCATAAGAATAAAACGCCAAACGGTCTGGCTTTAACTCCAAAGTTTTACGAATGGTAAACTCGGTTGTTTCCCAATTGGAATGTGGTAGACCAAACACTAAATCGTGAGAAATACTTTGATAGCCTATTTCGCGCGCCATTTTCGTTACCTTTTCTACGTTTTCGAAAGGTTGAACGCGGTTAATCGCCTTCTGAACTTTAAGATCATAATCTTGAACACCAAAACTTACTCTTCTAAATCCTAAATCATAAAATGTCTGTAGATGTTCTTTGGTTGTATTATTTGGATGTCCTTCGAACGAAAATTCTTGATGTTCTGCAATTTTTACCGTTTCGAAAATTGAAGACAAAAGCGTTTTCAAATTCTGTGGTGAAAAGAAAGTTGGCGTACCACCACCCAAATGCAATTCTTTAAGAATCGGCTTTTCGTCGAATAATTCTAGGTAAAGTTTCCATTCTTTAATAACAGATTCCAAATACGGAACCTCCACCGAATGTTGCTTTGTAATACGCTTGTGGCACGCACAAAACGTACATAAAGCTTCGCAAAAAGGTAAATGAATATAAATTGAAACTCCTTCTTTCGCGTTAGTTTCTTTAAAAGTTCTTACCACACTTTGCTTCCATAATTCTGGAGAAAATGAAGCGTCGTCCCAATACGGAACAGTTGGATAAGACGTGTAACGCGGACCCGGAATATTGTATTTGTCAACTAATGAAATCATCTTGTCTTCGACATTAAAATTGACTGCAAAGTTACGAAATAGAAGTCAGAGTTAAATATACTTTCCGAAAGCCAAAAAATGACTTTTGTTGTACAAACAGGAGAAATTTTTCATATTAATCTAAAAAACTAAGTTTTGAAATTTTGTCTTTTCCTGCTAAAACTAAAGTCTTGGCATCCAGCCATTCGCAAGTGTAAAAGCCTTTCTCATCTGAAATTTTTGTCCAAGATTTTCCGAAATCTTTAGAATAACTTATATGATTATCTCCTAAAGCTACAATCTCCTTGCCTTTGGATTTTGGTTTTATCTTAACACAAGTCGAATAACCTGCATTTTGTCCAGAAGCTTGTATATGCAATGTTTTGCCACCATCGTTGGTTGTCGCAATGTTGTTAATATTTTTGGACTGGTTTTTATAATCGCCACCAACAGCAATACCAAAATTTTCGTCCGCAAAATCAATAGAATAAATACCTTGCGAAGGTGTACCTTGCACAAAAGGCGTTTCGTATACTTCCCAATCATAAGGTTTTGACCAATCGAATTTGAAAATTCTAGCTTTTGTACCACCAGTAGCAATCCAAACTTTGTTACCCTGCATTGTAATATTAGAATTACTCGCTGCAAAATGCGCTTCTCCTTTAGCATAGGTAGGAACATTTCGATAAGTATCGTTAACCATTTTTTTATCTTTTGATGTAATAAAAAAATTAGGTTTCCCATCTGCAAAAGGATCACTAATCGCTAAACCATTATTGTTAGTATTGTTAACTTTGAAACAATCATAAAAAGTTGTAGAATCTGAAAATCTCATCAATTCCGAAACACTTAGATTGACTGAAGAAACACCATAAAATTGAGCTGGCGAACCAATATTAACAGTTTCGAAAAAACCTTCTTTAAATCGTGCTAACACACGAAATTCTTGATTTTTGGAATTAAGCTTTATTTGACTTTTATCTTTTGGATTTTTAATTTTTACAAACCCAAACTTCGATTGCGAGCCTGCGTACCAAACTTTGCCATCGTAAACTTCGATAGCGCGAATGCTAATGTTATCTGTTAACAAAGTATCAATCTTGATGTTTTGAGATTTTGAAAATCCAAAAACGGCTATCGCAACAAAAAGAAAAATTGATTTCATGACTTGTAAATATTCGAAGGACAAATTAGTATTTTTATTTTGAATATGCGTCCGGGCGAAGGGCATTGTTGGAGCTCGTTATGCGAGGCGGCGGAGCAAAGCGGAGCCGTCCGAGCATAACAGCGACTGCCCGTAGACCGAAAAGACGCCCAAATAAAAAACCCGCTCAAAAAAAAGCGGGCCAAAAAAATATATTTAGTTTTCGGTATTCTTATGAGGATTGTTAAGATGGCTATTTTTGCGACCATAGAACATATAGACCAAAACTCCCAATACAAGCCAGCCAGCAGACAATTCTAAAGCATGTGCGCTAAGGTTAAGAATCAAATATAAGTTGATGAAAACACCCAAAGCAACGACAACTTTATAAGCTGGTACTTTGAAAGTTCTTTCTAGGTTTGGTTCTTTCTTACGCATTACCCAAACCGCGATACACACTAGCGTAAACGCGAATAATGTCCCAAAACTTGTCATATCCGCCAAAGTCGAAATCGGTGTAAACGCCGCTACGAAAGCTACAACAACACCAAGAAGAATAATTCCTTTAGCCGGTGTTTTAGTTTTTGGATGAAGCTCTCCTAAGAATTTTGGGATAAGTCCATCTTTTGACATTCCGATGAAGATTCTCGACTGTCCCATCATCATAACCATGATTACAGAGATAAGTCCTACTGTTGCTGCAATCGTAACAATATTACTTGCCCAGTGATAACCTGCAATTTCGAAAGCGTAAGCTACTGGAGCCTTGATCGCTTCTGGGAATTTGCCTTCTGGATTAAAATCTGTATAATGCATCATCCCTGTCAATACCAACGACACACAAATGTAAAGCGCAGTACAAATTAACAACGACGTGATAATCGCAAACGGAACATCTTTTTTAGGATTAATAGCTTCTCCAGCTTGTGTAGACACGGCATCGAACCCGATGTAAGCAAAGAAAATAGCTGCAGCTCCCGAGATGATCCCTTTGATGCCGTATGCTGAGACCATATCACCCTCGGGGTTTTTGACTAGTGCTTCGGCTGGGATAAAAGGTTTCCAATTTTTAACACCGTCAACACTTGTATAAAGATCTGTGTTTGTAAATACGATGTAAGCACCAGCGATGATTACAAAAATAACCGCCGACGTTTTCATAATTACAATAAGGTTGTTAGCGCCAGCCGCTTCTTTTGTCCCCTTAACCAACAAAGCAGTAATTAAAAGTACAATGATAAAAGCTGGCAAATTCATAGAGAATCCTTCGCCAACATAACTTGATGGATCCGACGTCAGCCAAGCAGGCAAATGGACGCCAAATATTTTTAGAAATTTATTAAAATAACCGGACCAACTCACGGAGACCGCCATACTTGCCATGGCATATTCAAGGATGAGACACCAGCCCATCGCCCAAGCGAAAATCTCACCAACTGTCCCGTAAGCATAAGCGTAAGCCGAACCTTCTACAGGAATTATCGATGCAAACTCTGCGTAGCAAAGTGCTGCAAAAACACAGGCTATACCTGCCACAATAAAAGAAATCGCCAAAGCTGGACCTGCGTGATAATAAGCACCCGTCCCTGTCAACACAAAAATACCACCACCAATAATAGCGCCGACACCAATTGCTGTTAAACTCCATTTACCAAGAACACGCTTCAATTGACTTTTTTTCATGTCCGCTTCGTAAGCACTTAGCGGTTTTTTGATCCAAATGTTTGACATAAAAAATACTCTTTACTTCTTTATTTAATTTCAGGTTACGAAAATATAAAAAAAACGCAATTACAACATCAAATCCTAACAAAATATTAAAATAAGTTAAGGGAATCTTGTATTTTTAACATTAATGATATAATAATAATATTACCCATTTTTTATTAAATATGTATCTTTACCAGTATGATCGATTTTTTTAACAACCTTAGTGCACAATATCAATCCTACGACACCTATCTTATTGTCCTAGAAGCTATTGCAACTTTTTTTGGTATTATAAGCGTCTATTATTCAATCAAAAAAAACATTTGGGTATATCCGACAGGCATTATTTCTACGGTGTTATTTATTTACATCATGTTTGTTTTTGGGCTGTTAGGCGACATGCTGATTAACGTTTACTATACGGTAATGAGCATCTATGGTTGGATATTATGGCGTCAAAATACAAACGACAACGTTCACATCAATGTAGAAAAAGCCTCTCCAAAAGATTGGAAAAATGCGATTGTTTTATTTGTTGGGAGTTTAGTTTTTGTAGGATTAATCTACTATTACAAACCTTTTATCGACAACAACTTCTCGATGGAAAATGTCAAATTAGGATTATATCATCTCGATTGGGCGAATTATATGGACATCGTGACGACTTCTCTATTCTTGGTCGGCATGTTTTTGATGGCAAAACGAATTGTCGAAAACTGGATTTTTTGGATCGTCGCAGACCTTATCTGTATCCCAATGATGCTCTACAAAGGACTTGGCATCACGTCGCTACAATATTTCGTATTCACATTTATGGCGACAGTTGGCTACATCGAATGGCTCAAAACTTGGAAAAATCAAAACAAAAATGAGGAGCAGGTCGATTAATTGTTCTTAGAAAATCCTCGCCCGCTTTCCGCTATATCTTTTGTAATGATCGCTTCGACTCCGTTAAGCGGCCATTACAAAAGGATGCCGCTTCAATCGGGGCTAGGAGGAATTATCGTGAAGTTGCTTGACTAATTTAGCCCACTCAACTTTTCTGAATATTCTTTTGAGAAAACAGCTTTATCGTCTTGTAATTTTTTGAAATCCGTTGGCAAAATGTAGTTGAACAAGAACTCGTTGTTTTCGTCAACGAAAATAAGTTCCTTTTCTTCTCCATCTATTAAGGATGCAAAAATATCCCACATCGACTGATCTTTCAATTTTAATAATTCGAAAAAATCTTTAGCTTTTATTGTTATTTTCTTCATAATTTTTTTTAGGCTTCTTACAAAATCACTGACTCGTCAATCATCATTCGTAATTCCAAAATATAAAATCGTCTTACACGTCTTTTATAAAATCTTCGTATTCATAAAAGAACATTTCGAAAGCGGTCATTTTTTCGACAAAGAATTCAAAAGTATCTGGCCAAGTTTGTTTGTTAAAAACGCTAACACCAGTTTTTGTTATCCAAATGCGACTAATAACTTTTCCGTTTTCCAAAACAAAATGTTCGTCTATCTCAAAATCACCAATCTCATCTCGCAACAAATCTTCCAAAGATTGAATCTTCTCAAAATAAGCATTTCGGAAGAGTTCGTCTTTCATTTCGATGTCGAGAGAGACTTCAGCTTTCTTATTATCTGCACTGAATTTAAAAGAAAAATCTTTAATCTTAGTATCATACAACAACCATTCTCTCGGAAAAGCTTTCCCGAAAGCGGTCCAAAATTCTTTCTTTAGTTGCGCTGCTTCTTGTTTTGAAAACACTTTATCTTAGTTATGAGTGATGAATTATTAATTAACGGTATTTGGTGTTTAGTTATTGGTTTTTAGTGTTAATTCTAGAAATTTGATTGATAAGATTTCTTATCTAGATTCTTAAAACCTAAAACCAGCTACCTAATACCTAATTGCTAATACCTAATACCTAATACCTAATACTTAATACCTAATACCTATAATTTAATATCTAAATTAGCGGCATTAAACTCCGCCACCAAATTCTTGATAACTTCTTCGACTGGTAAAATGCTATCGATAAGCGCCGAAGATTGTCCAATCTCTAACTCGCCTTCCTCCAAATCGCCTTCGAACATACCACGTTTTGCCCGTGCTCTTCCCAAGGTTTCTTTTAGTGCTTCAACATTTCTACCCTCTTGATAAAGCGCTTCTAGATCGTTGAAAAACTTATTTTTCACTAATCTCACTGGCGCTAATTCCTTTAAAGTTAAATGTGTATCGCCTTCACCAAGTTCAACAATTTTATTTTTGAAATTATCGTGAGAACTCGCTTCCATAGTTGCTGCAAAACGAGAACCAATTTGCACGCCGTCTGCACCTAGAATCATTGCAGCTTTCATTTGAGCACCTGTTGCAATACCGCCAGCAGCGATTAACGGTGTCGAAATATGACGTTTAACATTTGGAATAAGTGATAAAGTTGTCGTCTCATCGCGACCGTTATGTCCGCCAGCTTCAAAACCTTCTGCAACAATAGCATCAACTCCAGCTTCTTGACATTTAACAGCGAATTTGGTTGAGGATACAACATGGGCTACTTTGATGCCTTCTTTTTTTAAAATTTCAGTGTAAGCCTTTGGACTTCCCGCTGAAGTAAAAACAATCTTAACGCCCTCCTCCAAAATGATTTTGATAATCTCTTCGAGATTCGGATACAACAAAGCGACATTAACGCCAAAAGGCTTGTCTGTTGCTGCTTTACATTTTTGAATATTTTCTCTAAGAATATCGGGATACATGCTTGCAGAACCGATAAGTCCTAATCCTCCATTGTTAGAAACCGCCGAAGCCAACCTCCAGCCACTGTGCCAAATCATTCCGCCTTGGATGATTGGATATTTTATATTAAAAAGTTCTGTTATTTTATTCATATTTTGTTGATGATCGTAAGATTTTTTCGCAATACCGAAGTCGATAAAACTTGACATTATGTTGAATATTTTCCCAAAAATAAGGATTATTTTGTGAGTTTTAAAACGTCTTTTAAGAAATCGAATCTTTACTTTCTTAAACCACAAAAGCTAAAGAATTTTCATCTAAACTAGAAACATTCTTTTCTTTAATACAAGAAACTAAATAGCATTTTTGTAAACCACAAAGGCTAATAAAAAATAACTCTGTAGTAGAAAAGTAAATTTTTGACAATAATCTCAACGGCGTGGTTGCGCCCCGACCTGAACGGAGCTCTTTTTGCGCTTCGACACGGTGGAAAGCCCAAGCCTTGGAAAGTCGAAAAGCAAAAAAGCGGGAGTGGAGGGCGGAAAAGGCGCCCAAATAAAAAATATTGCTTTATTTTTACATTTTAAATTACAAGATGGATTTATCACTACGGACGGTCACCGTCTTACGCTATATATTGCCGTTGCGCGAGGGCGGCTCGTTGCCAGCTTTGGCGGAAGCCGACGACGACTTCAAATATGTGTTGAAATTTCGTGGCGCTGGTCATGGTGTGAAAGCTTTGATTTCGGAGTTAGTCGGTGGCAAAGTGGCTCAGGTTTTGGGATTGCGAACGCCTGAATTGGTTTTTGCAAACTTGCACGAAGACTTCGGAAGAACCGAAGCCGACGAGGAAATTCAGGATTTGTTGAAAGCGAGTGTTGGACTAAATTTGGCCTTACATTATTTGTCTGGTGGCATCAATTACGATCCTGCGGCTGTAAAAATCGATGGCAAATTGGCGTCCGAAGTTGTTTGGCTAGACGCTTTTCTTACCAATATCGACCGTACTTTCCGAAATACAAACATGTTATATTGGCATAAAGAATTGTGGTTGATTGATCACGGTGCTTCCTTGTATTTTCATCATTCTTGGGACAATTGGGAAAAGAATGCTGTGAGCCCTTTTGTGATGATAAAAGATCATGTTTTGTTACCGCAAGCCGATCAATTGGACGAAGTCAACGCAAGATTCCGAGCGATATTGACGGATGATGTTTTGCGCAACATCGTGGAATTAATTCCTGAAGATTGGTTACAGTGGCGTGATACCGAACTTTCGCCAGAGGAAATAAAAGAAGTGTATTTTCAGTTTTTGACAAGACGTATTGCCCATTCTGATAACTTTGTAAATGAAGCGAAACATGCAAGAGGTTAAATTATACGAGTATGCGGTGATCCGTCTGGTGCCGAAACCTGAGCGCGAAGAGTTCATCAATGTTGGTTTGGTGCTTTTTAGCAAGCGTGAAAAATACATAAAAGTGAAAACATACCTTTGCTCCGACCGCATGAAATGTTTTGTTTGTGAAACCGAATTTGACATCATCGAAAAACATTTGACGTCTTTTGAAAACGTTGCAAAAGGTGGGAAAGATGCTGGACCAATTGCGCAACTCGAAATCCCAGAACGATTCCGTTGGCTAACGGCTGTACGGAGTTCTATCATCCAAACATCGCGTCCGCATCCTGGACAAGCCAAAGATTTGGATGCGGCTTTCGATCGACTGTTTAAAGATTTAGTAATGTAAAAAATGAAAACTTCCCTACTCGATTTTCAGTTGATTACGGATGATTATCCCTACGAGCTTTTGCTTTTGGCGGACGAAACACGCAACGCCATCGACAAATATTTATCGAGTTCTGATGTTTTTCTTGCAAAACTCAACAACGACAATGTTGGCGTATTCTGCTTATATCATCAAGATTCTGAAACGGTTGAATTAAAAAACATTGCAGTTTCTGAAAAGTATCAGCGCCAAGGAATTGGCGAACAAATGATAACGCACATCAAAAAAATCTGCTATCCAAAATACAAGCGCATTATCGTTGGGACAGCAGATTGTGGGATTAATCAGATTCGGTTTTATGAAAGAAATGGATTTCAAAAATATGACGTCAGAAAGAATTTTTTCCTCGACAATTATCCTGAAACAATTTTTGAAAATAGCCTTAAGTTAAAAGATATGCAACTGCTAAAATTTGAATTTTAAAAGCTACTCTTCTCGATTAACCAAATCCATTGAAAATGCGGGAAGACAAATTGCAACATATTCGCAAGCTTCCGAAAACGGATTGGAATATCTAACACGCGCTCCCTTCTCTATCAAAATGCTTTGACCTTTTTCTAAATTGATGATTTCACCATCGATTTCGAATTGTTTTTTTCCAGAAATAATCAAAGTGAATTCATCAAATTCTGGGGTCTGATGTGGCTCGCTCCAGTTAGGAGGCGCGACCATGTGCGCAATCGAAATATTTTTGTTTCCTGTAGAATTTCCCCAGTGTTCTTCTATCAGTTTTCCATCGGTTGTTGGTACAACGAAAGGATTTGCTTGGATTTTATATTTTTTCATTTTTTGGGTTTATGGTTTAAGGTTTAAGGTTTAAGGTTTAAGGTTTAAGGTTTAAGGTTTAAGCAAAGTTAATTCGTAATTCTAAACTTAAAAATAAAAAATTTCTCGATATGCTGCGCTACTCGAAATGACGAACAGAAAAACGATAAAGAAGCCTTCGATTTAGCTTAGTGACCATGTTTCGTTAATTCTTAATTTAAAAAAGAATCGATTTTTCGAGCTCTAGGAGTTTTTGTTTGCGCCAGATACCGCCACCGTAACCTGTTAATTTTCCGTCGCTTCCGATAACGCGATGACAAGGTATAATAATCGAAATTTTATTAAGGCCGTTAGCATTTGCAACTGCGCGAACGCCTTTTGGATTTCCCAAAATATTGGCTTGTTCTTGATAGCTTCTGGTCATACCATAAGGAATCGTCCGAAGAACTTCCCAAACTTGCTTCTGAAAAGCTGTCCCAACTGGCGATAAAGGCACCGAAAAATCTGTTTTTTTTCCTTCGAAATATTCTTTAAGTTCTTTTTCCAAAGTTATAAAATGTGGATTTTGACCTTGAATGATAGTCGCGTCAAAATGTTTAGAAATTTGTTTTAATTCTGTTGGTAAAGCTTTACGATCTGAGAATTCTAATATGCAAATTCCGTTGCTATCTGCACAAGCAATCATTGTCCCAAGTGGGGTTTCGATGCGTTTTAAGTCAATTACTTTCTCCATTTTGGATTGTGTTGGCGATACACCAAACACGTCTTTGAATCTTTCATTGAAGCCACTCAAACTTTCATAACCAGAATCCATAGCGGTTTCGATAAGGTTTTCTCCCTGTTGTAATTTTTTGAAAGCCGAATTTATTTTAAACATTCTTTGAAAAGCATGAAAGGTCATTCCGTGATGTTTTAGAAACCAACGTCGCACATGGGCTGGCTCCAGACCTCGCTTGACTAAGTCATAATCTTTAACTTTAAGACAGGGGTCGTTAGACAATTCGTCCAAGAGTTTTTTAATTCCTATAGGCGTCTGATCTGGATTTTCTAAAGGTTTGCAAACTTTACAAGGTCGATAACCTTTTAAGATAGGATCTTTGGTATTATCAAAAAATTCAACATTCTCAATTTTTGGTTTTCTTGCTGTACAAGTTGGACGACAAAAAATCCCTGTCGTTTTAACCGCCATCCAAAAAACGCCTTCAAAATCAGGGTTTTTGTCACAAGAGGCTTGGTACATTATGTCGTTGGAAAGTTTCATTTTTTTATTTCAAAATTAGAACAAAGCCTATTTTAGTTACAACCGAAAACTGAACAAGTATTTTTTATTCGGTTTTAGCTTTCCATTTTCTAAGAACTTTTGTAAACAAGAAAATAAAAATAAAGCCAATAATTAATAATGAAAAACTTGTTATATCCATTCCTAATACATCTAAAATACCATCACAGTTGTAAACTTCAAGCCTGTTTATCGGTAGCGCACGACAAGCATCAATTTGATGTTTGGTAATAATTGCGAATAAAAGTAAGACTAAAGCGACAAAAGTGTTAAGACTGATATTAACGGCAATCGAAGTTATAAATTTTGAAAAAGTCTGAGTAATGCTCATCAACAAAATAAGTAATCCGGTTACAAAAAACGCATACAATACAAAATATTCGACAAAACTACCTCCTACTGCAAAATTCACAATAAAACTTAAAAGTGCGATAAATAATGATAAAACGCCAGTTGTAATAATCGCAAATAATAAAGCCCGTAATCCCGTTACACGGAAACCTAGAATAAAGGTTGCTAAGCAAAACGAGATCCATAGAAACACGTGAATGTACTCCATAAAGAAGTCTTTATTTTTTATCGTATCGACATTTTCTAAAATCTGTTTGAGGTTATCTGAATAAAAATAGTGATTGGTTAGTTTTCTTTCAAAGAACTCTTCTGGAGACAATTGTCTATTAACTTCAGGATTAAGATCTTTGACACTTACCGCGGCATCTACAACCTTGCCATCTTGCACAACTGCTGCTGCTGCGACATCAATATCCGCTGCTGCCTCAACTGCCGTTGTCGCATAGTCACTACCAGTATATTTGTATGGATCGTAGGTTTCGTCTCGCTCTGGTTTGTATTTTTTAGTAAAAATAGAAACCTCAAAATTATCTGGATAAAACACTAAATCTGTTAAAGTTTTTGCGTCAAGATTAGTTCGGATTTTATATTTTTTTGCAAGCTCAAAAAACGAATTGAACTGTTTTTCAAAATTTTGTCTGCTTTTAGAATTTAATAAATCAGCAACCGCTTTGTTAACTTTTGCACGTTTTTGTTGCTGCGTTTCTGATAGTTGAGATTCGGTATCGTCAACAATAATGCCCTCATAGTAAGGTGCAAAATTCTCTCCACCTTGATCATAAAAAATTGTTGAATAATTATAAAAACTTGGCGTAGTGGTGAGAATATACGATGACAAGTCCACCACATTCTTTTTGAAATAGAAGATCTTTTTATCCCTTTCCGTTTTGGTGTAAGCAATTTTTGTCCCGTTGCTTGCTTCTGGTTCAGGCTTTAGATATTCGTCATCACTATTTTTTTTAGTACTAATTTTAGGATAAACCTCAAAATATTGATAAACTCTGTCATAGTTGACAAAATATTTTTTATCTCTTTCAATTTTTTGAATATCTGTTTCGCAGTACAAGTCAAAAAAAGGTTTTGGATAAAGTCGATTTCCTAAAGTGAAGTCTTCATAATTCTGCGCCAGAAAAGGATAAGTGGTATTAATTAGCTCAATGTTTTTAGACATTTCCGTATCTGGATAAAGCCGATTAATATTGAGTTTGTCCGCAAACATATACGACATGTAAAAACTTGTACAGCTTAAAATAATTACAAAATATTGGACAAATTGGAAGAATAATTTGGTGCTTGAAACAGGATAAAAATTCTTGAAAGCATTATTCTTAAACATATTAATCAGCCAGCCTACCAACAGTAAAACCGAAACTATTAGATGAATAAAAATAATACCATTCGTAAAATAATCGTCAACTGCACGACTCTTTTGTAAGGTTTGGGGATCGCTGTGCGCGAAAAATCCAATGCCAAAAAATATCAGGTGAAATAAGAGTGCCAGAGCCAACATCCAAACGATTTTGGTATTCCAAATTGTAGGATAACGCTCTAGTAAATATTGATTGAAGCGAGAAATTTTGTTCATTTTGATAAATCTTAAACTGCATTAATTAACAAAAAAACGTCTTGTCGATTTTGAAATATTACGCACATACACAACTTCGATGTCGGCATTACCAAGAACTGATAAAACTTGCGAAAATTTGGTGTCGATACCAAAATTTGCAATGTAGATACCGCCATTATATTTAAGCTGATGCAAATCTAAAGCGCCAAATAAAGTCAACAATTCTTCACGACTTGCAGAAGAATCAATCTCAATAATTAGCTGATTGCCAAACTCTTCTGTCGAAGTCTGATGATTATCTTTGTATTGTCCATTTTTGAGGAAGATAACTTTGTCCGAAATTTTTTCAACTTCATACAACTGTTGCGAACTAAGGATCAACGCGATCGGATTGTTAACCGAATTACAAATCGCTTTCAAATCTTCCAAAATAACTTGTTGCGCCAAGACATCAAGATTAGCTAAAGGCTCGTCCAACAACAAGATTTCGGGTTGACGAAGTAAAGTTCTTGCCAATTCGAATCGCATTTTGTAACCTGACGACAACTCGCCCCATTTAAGATGTTTATAATTCCAAAGACCAAGTCGAGCAATCATCATTAATGTTCGCGTTTCGTTTTCCTCAGGATTGATTCCGTAATTGGAAAGCACGAATTTCAGATTGTCTTTTAGACTTCCGTACCATTTTTCTGTCCGTTGCGGGATGTAGATTAATTTGGTTCTGAGATCAAAATCGTTAGTCGTTTTATCTTTAAAATTAAAACTAAGACTTCCGTCGTTGTACGATAATTCTTTAGCCAAAATCCGCAGTAAAGTGGTTTTACCATTGCCATTCTCACCAACCAATCCGTAGACTTGACCTTTACGAATCTGCACTGAAACTGGACCTAGAGAAAAACGATTGGAGCCATAAGACTTTTTGATATTTTTAGCTTCTAAAACCGAGTTGTCCGAGGATAATTCCTCAACTGGAATATTTGCAATTTCATCTAAAAGACTTTTTGCTTTTTCGATAAGAGTATCGATGTTTGTTGGATTTTTTTCTCGCCAATCGGTTAACTCAATTGCTTTTTGATAAATGGACATCCTCTGGGTATCCATTGCGCAATCTAGCAATTTTCGAAAGCCAAGTTCGGTATCTCGATTGTCAAAAATGCGAAAAACTTCATTGACGCGTTGTTGGTGTCTGGTCATAAATGATCATTAAGTTGTTTTAAAGATAATATTTTAAACTAAAATAAAATAATTTAAAAATAAATTTATGAAATTGCTGTATCTATAAAAACTAAAAGCCACTCGATACCGAATGGCTGTTTGTATGTCTAGTGTTTTCCCTTACCGTGAGAATGGCCTTTATGGTTCCCTTTTTTAGATTGCTTTTTATAATATTTTTTATAAGATTTATAGCTTTTTTCGTTGTTTTTATTTCTGTTATAGTAAGCTACTGGATTTTGACCTTTATAATATTTGTTTTTAAACTTAACATAATTGTCAGCGCCTAAAATTCTTTCAATCTCCGAGTAACGATCGGTTCTCCATCTATCTGGATTTGTCCCGTAATAATGATTCCAAGAGTCATAGTCGGTATAGCGATTATTAAGGGAGAACAATTGATCTTTTTGCGTATTCGATAATAATAAATCGGCGATAACAGTCTGCCAGTTAACATCATTAATACTACTTCTGTACGCCTCGTAATATATCGATTGCGATGACGATAATCCTAGTCCAAACACCAGCATCATCATTGTCATTAACTTTTTCATAATTCTAAATTTTAAGTTTTACAAAAAAGAAGTTTCAAGTATTATACCAAAATAAGAAAATCGCTTTTAGAAAGGGTTTTGAAGCGGTTTTAAAACTTATTTATTTAAAAGATATTATTCTGATCAATCCTTTATTTTCGTGGTACATCATGCAAGTGACAATCCCGTCGCGCTCGTTACAATCTTTGGTCATTTCGTAGCTGACATTTAATTTTTCACCGTCTTTTTTATCTTTAATTAGTTTATCATTACAAACTAAAAAATCACCTTTTCCTGCAATTCTGATGTAGGTTCCAGTACAATCTCTTACAATACTTCCAGTTTCAGCTTCATTTTTACTAATACTTGAGCATGATGAATAGCTAACAGCAACAATACAACCAATTATTAAATTCTTAATATTCATAGTTTATTTTTTATAAAATTAATAAAGATTCATGAAACACTGATATCTAAACCATTATAAATAAGTTTAAAAATTAAAATAAAATACATTGTTATACTATGTATTTTGTTTTATATCTGAAACCTGAATGAAGAATTTATCAACAAGTGGATTTTTCAAATCAAAAAAGGGACGTTGTCGTTTTTGGTTCTCTCTGTTTTAAAAGATGGAAAACGATATTACGGCTATGATTTAATCAACGAAATCAAAAAACAAACAGAAACAGGTATCGCTGAAGGAACTTTGTATCCTTTGTTAAATCGTTTGAAAACCGAAAATCTAGTGACTGCAGTTTGGATAGAACAAGAATCTGGAATCCCGCGAAAGTATTATGAAATAACAAATCTTGGAAAAAACACCATCCAAGAAATGAAATCATACTGGACACAACTGAACAACATCATCGAAAAAATTTAATATGAAATTTAAAGAAATAGAATTCACAGATAGCACTGCGAAAAGAATTTACAAAGATTACATTTCGCGCATTAAGAATACAACAAAAATACTCGACTCAGATAATCGAGAAGAGATTTTAATGGAAGCTAACAGTCATATTTTTGAGAGTTTCCAAAACGATAAATCTGAACCAAATGACGTTTAAAAACTTCTAAATATTTTAGAAAAAATTGGTCAACCAGAAGTCTTTCTTAAGGAATTGGTTGCTCAAAAAAAACTTGAAGAATCGACGAAAACATTTAATCCAATTAAGATTTTAAAAGCTTTAATCCTTAATCTAGGCAACGGATTTTCGTATGTTTTGTTCTTCATTTTTTATCTGTTATTATTCGCATTTATATTTTTAATTTTCCCTGAAATATTTGATCCCGAAAAAGTAGGTTTTTTCTACAATGCCAGAGATATTTTTGTTTTAGGAAAAATAAGTTCATCTACTAAAGATTACTGTCAATACGAACAATTGGGAAATTTATTCATACCTGTTATGATTGTTTTAACCGTCATTTCATTTGTCATCATCACCTTATTATTGAAACTTAAAAAGACGGTAAATATTAAACTGAGTTAAAAAATTATCAGATTTTTTTTATGTTTTCAGCGGCGGCTTCGCCGCCGCTGAAAATCCACAAAAAAGCCTCACAGATTTTTCTGTGAGGCTTTTACTTTATAAAAATTAAATTGACTTACATCGCCAACATCTTAAAACTCATGCTTTCGATAACTTTCAAAATAGCTTCTACAGTGTCCATGGATGTTAAACAAGGAACGCCGTTTTCAACGCTCATTCTACGGATTTGGAAACCGTCTCTTTCGGCTTGTTTTCCTTTTGTAGTCGTGTTTACAACGTATTGAACTTTACCTTTTTGAATCAAATCGATTAAGTTAACATCTTCTTCACCGATTTTGTAACCGATTTTCGTTGGAACACCGTGCTCTTCAAAGAATTTTGCAGTTCCTTCGGTTGCCCAAATTCTGAAACCTACATCGTTAAATCTTCTCGCCAATTCCACCGCTTCGGCTTTGTCGTTATCCGCAACCGTAAACAAGATAGAACCGTGCGTCGGAACTTTTCTTCCTGCTGCGATTAATCCTTTGTACAAAGCTTTTTCCAGCGTTGAATCTTTCCCCATAACTTCTCCTGTCGACTTCATTTCTGGACCTAAAGAGATGTCTACTTTCGTCAATTTTGAGAAAGAGAAAACAGGAACTTTTACGAAAACGCCTTCTTTGTTTGGAACTAATCCACTTTTAAATCCTAAATCTGTTAATTTCGCTCCTAAAACTGCTTTAGTAGCCAATTTTGCCATTGGAACATCCGAAATTTTAGACAAGAAAGGAACCGTTCTCGATGAACGTGGATTCACTTCGATTACATAAACTTCGCCGTCCGAAATAACGTACTGAATGTTCATTAATCCTACAATTTTCAAACCTTTCGCCAATCTTTGAGTATAATCAACTAAAGTATCGATTTGTTTTTGATTCAAATTTTGTGGAGGATACACCGCAATCGAGTCGCCAGAGTGAACTCCTGCTCTTTCGATGTGTTCCATAATACCTGGAATAATCACTGTTTCGCCGTCGCAAATCGCATCGACTTCCACTTCTTTTCCTGTTAAATATCTATCGACCAAAACTGGGTGTTCTGGACTAGCTTCCACCGCGTTTTCCATATAATGCTCTAACTCGGTTTCGTTGTATACAATTTCCATTGCACGACCTCCCAAAACGTAGCTTGGACGTACCAAAACTGGATATCCAATTTTGTTTGCAATCACAATTGCTTCTTCTTTTGAAGTCGAAGTTTTTCCTAAAGGTTGCGGAATTTGTAAGTCTTGAAGCGCTTTTTCGAATTTATCTCTGTTTTCGGCTCTGTCGATGTCTTCAAGCGTTGTTCCTAAGATTTGTACGCCATGAGCAGCCAATTTATCAGCTAAATTAATTGCGGTTTGACCACCAAATTGTACCACAACGCCTGTTGGTTTTTCAAGTTCGATGATGTTCATCACATCTTCCTCTGTTAAAGGCTCAAAATAAAGTTTATCCGAAATCGAGAAGTCCGTAGAAACCGTTTCTGGATTGTTATTGATGATAATCGCCTCGTAACCCATTTCTTTAATTGCCCAAACCGAATGCACCGTCGCATAATCGAATTCTACACCTTGTCCGATACGGATTGGACCAGAACCCAAAACGATGATTTTCTTTTTGTCTGAAACTACACTTTCGTTTTCATCTTCGTAAGTTCCGTAGAAATAAGGTGTTTCCGACTCAAATTCTGCGGCGCAAGTGTCCACCATTTTGTAAACTGGCATGACACCGTTTACTTTTCTGAAATCGAAAATTTCACGCTGCGTAACTCCCCAAAGATGAGCGATATTTAAGTCTGCGAAACCTAATTTTTTCGCTTCAAGTAAAACATCTTTATTGAATTTATTTTCTTTAATTGTGGTTTCAAAATCGATTAGTTTTTTGATTTTCCAAATAAAGAATTTATCAATTTTACTCCATTCCACAATCGTTTCCCAGTCGTAACCTCTTCGCAAAGCATCACCAATGATGAATAATCTTTCATCATCGCAAACTCGGATTCTTCTTTCAATTTCTTCGGCTGTTAAAGCTTCTGCTTGCTTGGTTTTAAGTCCGATATGTCGAATTCCTGTTTCTAAAGAACGAATCGCTTTTTGCAAAGATTCCTCGAAATTTCTTCCGATTGCCATTACTTCACCAGTAGCTTTCATCTGTGTTGAAAGTCTTCTATCAGCCGTTTCAAATTTATCAAACGGGAATCTTGGGAACTTCGTTACCACATAATCTAAAGCAGGCTCAAAACAAGCGTAAGATGTTCCTGTAACTGGATTCATGATTTCGTCAAGTGTTAAACCAACTGCAATTTTGGCAGCGATTTTCGCAATCGGATAACCTGTCGCTTTCGATGCTAAAGCCGATGAACGAGAAACTCTCGGATTCACTTCGATGATATAATAATTGAATGAATGCGGGTCTAAAGCCAACTGAACGTTGCAACCGCCCTCAATTCCTAAGGCTCTAATGATTTTTAATGAAGCATTTCTCAACAACTGATATTCTCTATCTGAAAGCGTTTGAGAAGGTGCCACAACAATGGAATCTCCCGTGTGAACTCCCACTGGATCGATGTTTTCCATATTACAAACCACAATCGCATTGTCGTTGGCATCACGCATTACTTCATATTCAATTTCTTTATAACCAGCGATTGATTTTTCAATCAAACATTGAGTTACAGGAGAATATTTAAGTCCTAATTCAGAAATTTCTCTTAATTCTGTTTCGTTTGAAGCGATTCCGCCACCTGTTCCGCCCATTGTAAAGGCTGGACGAACGATAACCGGATAACAGATTCTATTCGCGAAAGCCACCGATTCTTCAACTGTATGTACAATATCCGAATCTGGAACTGGCTCATTTAATTCACGCATCAATTCGCGGAACAAATCTCTGTCTTCCGCTCTGTTAATCGCAGAAAGCTTGGTTCCAAGAACTTCAACTTTGCACTCTTCAAGGATTCCAGATTTTTCTAATTCAACCGCCATATTCAGTCCAGTTTGTCCTCCCAAAGTCGGAAGAAGCGCATCTGGACGCTCTTTTCTGATGATATGACTCACAAATTGAAGAGAAATCGGCTCGATATACACTTTATCTGCAATTTCCACATCCGTCATAATCGTCGCCGGATTGGAGTTGATTAAAATAACTTTGTAGCCCTCTTCCTTCAAGGAAAGACAAGCCTGAGTTCCCGCATAATCGAATTCGGCAGCCTGCCCAATGATGATTGGACCGGAACCGATAACTAGGATGGTTTTTATGTCGTTTCTTTTCATTTTTATAGATGCTAGAGCCTAGAGCCAAGAACCGAGATTCAAGAGCAAAGACTTTTAGATTTAAATAGTTAACTTATTTTTGAATGAATAAATCATTTTTTGAATTTCGGAAATTTCTTTCAAAAGACTTTCAATTTTTTCAGGTGATAAAAGATTCAGCTCTTTTGTTAAGATGAGTTGCGTTTGTAGTTCAAATGCTGATCCTAACGAAATTCCTAAAAAATGATTAAATTCTTTATTGCTGTTTCTTCCAGAACCTTCTGCTATATTGGATGGAATTGAAATTGCTGCACGTTTCATTTGAGATATTAATCCAAATTTTTCGTCATTGGAAATATCCTGACAAACCAAATAAATTTGCTTCGCCAGTTGTATGGATTTTTGCCAAAACAATAAATTCTCAAAATTGTGCATTCTTAATCGATTTTAAACTTTCGCCTCTTGGTTCTTGGCTCTCGATTCTTGGTTCATTAATTCAACAAACTCATCAAACAAATAATTCGCGTCTTCCGGGCCTGGACTTGCTTCTGGATGGTATTGAACAGAGAAACAAGGGTGAATTTTATGTTTCACACCTTCGTTGGTTCTGTCGTTAAGAGCGATGTGCGTTTCGATTAAATCTGTATTTTTCAAAGAATCTTGATCGACAGCGTAACCGTGATTTTGAGAAGTTATCGCCACCGTATTTTTTTCTAAATCTAAAACTGGATGGTTTCCGCCTCTGTGTCCGAATTTTAATTTAAAAGTTTTAGCACCACAAGCCAACGCGATTAATTGATGTCCTAAACAAATCCCGAAAATTGGAGTTTTTCCTAAAATTCCGCGAATCATTTCTAAAGCATGTGGAACATCTTCTGGATCGCCAGGACCGTTAGAAAGCATCACACCGTCTGGATCCATCAAAAGAATTTCTTCTGCCGTTGTGTCTTGAGAAACTACCGTGATGTCGCAATCTCTTTGAGAAAGCTCTCGGATAATTCCTAGTTTAGAACCGAAATCTACCAAAACAACTTTCAAACCTCTTCCTGGAGCGGCGTAAGGTGTTTTTGTAGAAACCATTTCCACTTGGTTAGTTGGGAAGTTTGTTCCTTTCAGTTCTGAAATTACTGCAGCTTCATCAGCATCAGCGTTAACGATTTTTCCTTTTACAACACCTTTATTACGAAGAATTTTTGTTAATTTTCTGGTATCAATTCCAGCGATTCCGCTTAAATTTTTCTTTTGGAAAAACTCGTCCAAATCCATTTGTGCTCTGAAATTAGATGGTAAATCGCAAACTTCTTTCACAATTAAACCTTTAATTGCAGGTTCGATACTTTCGTAATCGTCGCGGTTGATGCCATAATTTCCGATGAGCGGATACGTCATACAAACGATTTGTCCGCAATACGATGGGTCAGAAATCAACTCCTGATAACCTGTCATTCCTGTGTTGAAAACCACTTCTCCATCGGTATCCAAATTGGCTCCGAAACCCGTTCCGTGGATTACTTCACCCGATTCTAATATTAATTTCTTTTTCATTTTATTTATTAGATGTTAGATGTTAGACATCAGATTTTAGACTTTATTTGTCTGATATCTGAAATCTTATATCTTATTGTCTTTTATTCAAACTCAAATCCTTTTTGTTCCAAAGCGTCTTTTAAAATTGCCATTCTTGCATAAACGCCGTTTTCCATTTGTTTAAAAATCCTTGAACGCTCGCATTCCACCAAATCTGTATCAATTTCAACACCTCTGTTAATTGGCGCTGGATGCATGATGATGGCGTTTGGTTTCATTAATTTTTCACGTTCTTTGGTTAAACCATATTTTTTGTGATATTCTTCCGACGAAAATCCATGTTTACTTTCATGTCTTTCGTGTTGAATTCTCAACAATATTAACACATCAACTTCTTTTACTAATTCATTAAAAGCTAAAAAAGTTCCGTTAATAATAGCACCTTCATCAAACCATTTTGATGGTCCTGAGAAGTAAACTTTTGCTCCTAGTTTTCGTAAAGCTTCAGCATTAGAGTTGGCTACTCTACTGTGTTTAACATCGCCAACAATCCCAACTTTAAGGCCTTCAAATTTTCCAAATTCTTGAATAATTGTCACCAAATCCAACATACATTGCGATGGATGATTTCCTGTCCCATCGCCTGCGTTGATAATCGGAATGTTGATGTTTTTTAAATCTTCATAAAAGCGATCTTGTTTGTGACGAATCACCACCAAGTTAACGCCCAAACTTTCGATTGTCTTGACAGTGTCGTAAAGACTTTCGCCTTTGTTAACCGAACTATGCGACGCATCAAACGGAACTACTTTAAGTCCCAGCTTTCGCTCTGCGATGTCAAAACTAGTTTTCGTTCTTGTACTATCTTCAAAAAACAAATTCGATACAAAAATATCTTGCTTGGCTTTGAAGCTTTTCCCACCTGCGATTTCCAAGGCATCTTGGATAATCTTGTTAATCTTTTCTTGGCTAAGTTGTGTAATATTAAACATCTTTATTTTGAGTTTTGAGCACAAAAAAAGCGAGGACAACAATCCTCGCTTTTAATTAAAAATATCGAAAAGAGCGCTTACGCCCGGTAAATCTAATGATATCAATAATGCTTTTTTCATTAGCTGCAAAGATAGACTTTTCTATTAATTCTCAAAAATATTTTTTAGACTTTTTAACATTTTTTATCATCTCGTTGTTTTTCTTAACAATTTTTATATTTTTGTTAAAAATCATAAATCATGGATGCTAAAGACAGAATGATTCTAAGTATTCTTCAACAAGATTCTACATTATCAGTGAAAGAAATCTCGGAGAGGATTGGACTTACCTTCACGCCAACTTACGAGCGTATCAAGCAACTCGAAAAACAAAAAGTCATCGATAAATATGTTGCGCTACTTAACCGCGAAAAGCTCGGTCTCAACATCATCGTCTATTGCAACATTCGACTGAAAGAACAATCCAAAAAAGCTTTGGAAGCCTTTGAAGAACACATCGAAAAATTCGATGAAGTGCAAGAAATCACAAGTCTTTCTGGTGAGTACGACTATATGTTAAAAATTATCGCAAAAGACATCAACTCTTACAACGACTTCGCTGTTAATGTCATATCAAATTCGCCGAATATCGGCTTGTATCACAGTTCTATTGTACTGCATGAAGTAAAGAAAACTACTACTTTCAAACTTGACTAAGCCTGAAGTTTCGTAGCAATCTTATGGAATTGGTGCGCAACTTCATCTAAACAAAGATTTCCGATACTGCCTTGGTGGCTGTGTTGGAGATCTTTGATATCGTAATCGAATTCTTCATTTTCGATCGCATTTCCGACACTTACATAAGCATCTCGGAAAGACGCACCAGCTTTTATTTCTTCATTAATCTTCTCAACACTGAAAAGATATTTGTATTTTTCATCTTCTAAAATCCCGTCTTTAACTTGGATGTTTGGAAGTGTATAATTTAAAATTTCTAAACATTCTTTTAAAGAATCGATTGCTGGGAACAAAACTTCTTTTGTCAGCTGCATATCACGATGATAACCTGATGGCAAATTATTAGTCAACAAAATCAACTCATTAGGAAGCGATTGTATACGATTACAACGCGCTCTTACCAACTCGAAAATATCAGGATTTTTCTTGTGTGGCATAATGCTACTTCCTGTCGTAAACTCTTTTGGAAAGCTTATAAAATGAAAGTTTTGGCTTAAATATAAACAAACATCATAACTGAATTTGCTTAAAGTTCCTGCTAAAACTGACAAAGCAGACGCTAACAATTTTTCCGATTTTCCGCGTGTCATTTGTGCATAAACCGAATTATGATTCATGGAAATAAAACCTAATTTGGAAGTTGTACTCGCTCTATCAATCGGAAATGAAGATCCGTAACCTGCCGCTGAACCCAACGGATTTTTGTTAATGATATTCTTAACCGACAACAACAATTCGACATCATCTAAAAGCGATTCTGCATAAGCGCCAAACCACAATCCAAAAGACGAAGGCATCGCAATTTGGAAATGCGTGTAACCAGGTAACAATACTTTCTGATGTTGTTCTGCCAACGAAATTAAGGTTTGGAACAAGGTATCCACCAAAGCAGAAATATTGCGAATTTCTTGTTGCAAATATAATTTGATGTCCAACAAAACTTGATCGTTACGTGATCTTGCAGTGTGGATTTTCTTTCCTGTATCGCCTAATTCTTCAATTAAAATCGCTTCAACTTGAGAATGTATATCTTCTGCTGACTTATCGATTTCGAAATTGCCAGCCCTAATGTCATCTAAAATAGATTCTAAAACCGCCAGCATCGCCGTTGATTCTTCATGAGAAATCAAACCCACTTCTGCTAACATTTTGCAGTGCGCCATCGAACCGATGACGTCGTATTTTGCTAAACGGTCATCAAAATCCAAATCCTTACCAACAGTAAATTTGTTGACTAAATCGTCTGTTTTGCATTGGTCTTTCTGCCAAATTTTTTTCATTTTGTTTCTTAAATTAATAGGTTTTTGGTTATGGGTTTTGGTTGGCTGTTGTCGGTTATTTATGAACAAAATTTTCTCTTTCGTCGAAGTGATAAATCGTAAATATCAACTTGTAAATCACAATATTTCTCGATACGTTTCGCTATTCGAAACGACGAACTTAAAATCGTAAATAAAACTTCGTAAATCTAAAATCAACGTTCCTAAAACCAGTTAGTAGTTGCAGCCCAGCCTGAGCGGAGCTCTTTTTGTTATAGCAATTTCGAGGAATGAGGATTGCAAAACAAAAAAGCGGGAGCGGAGGATGGAAATAGCTGCCCAAATAAAAAAATTATAAAACCTGTTCTAAAATATTGATGTAAATTTCGATTCCATTCTTGATTTCGGCAATGTAAATAAACTCATCTGCCGTATGCGAACGAAGGCTATCGCCCGGCCCCATCTTAACCGAAGTGCACGGAATAATCGCCTGATCGGACGAGGTCGGCGAACCGTAAGTCGTCCTGCCAAGCGCCAAACCAGCCTGTACAAAAGGATGTGCGATTTCGATCTTTGAGGAATTAAGCCTAAACGAACGCGGTGTAAGCGTGGATTTCATTTCGGATTGGATGATGTCGAAAACTTCTTTGTTGCTGTACTCATCGGTCACACGAACATCCAAAGTGAAATTGCATTTCTCAGGTACTACATTGTGCTGCGTCCCAGCGTTAATAACCGTTAGCGTGACTTTGACGTCGCCAAGATATTCGGAAGTTTTCTCGAATTTGTAGTTTAAGATATGTTGCAAATCCGCCATGCATTTCACAATCGCGTTGTCGTCGTTAGGATGCGCCGCATGGGACGCCGTGCCTTGCATTTCGCCATCAATCACCAAAAGTCCTTTTTCGGCAATCGCTAAATTCATTTTTGTAGGTTCGCCAACAATCGCCAATTCTACGTTTGGAAGTTGCGGAAACAAAGCTTCGATACCGTCAACGCCAGAGATTTCTTCCTCTGCAGTTAATGCAATAATCAAGTTGTGAGACAAATTTTCTTTTTCATAAAAATGAAGAAAAACTTGCGACATTGCCACCAAAGACGCTCCTGCATCGTTGCTTCCCAACCCAAAGATTTTTCCGTCTTTTTCGACTGGAATAAAAGGATCCATAGTGTAAGCTTTATTCGGCTTAACGGTGTCGTGGTGGGTATTTAACAAAATTGAAGGTTTGGAAGCATCAAAATTTTTGTTGGTTGCCCAGATATTATTTTTGTAGCGGTTAATCACCACACCTTTCTCTTTAAAAAAACTTTCTATCACCAACGATACGTCGTACTCTTCCTTGCTAAGTGAAGGCGTCGCGATCATCTTCTTGAGAAGTTTGGCCGCGTTGTCGAGTAGCTCGTCGATTTGGTTAACAGATTTCAGTTCCTTGGTTATCATAAATTATATGTTCTTGTAATTGGGTTTCGTTAATTAAAAAAATCTTTTGTACGCCGTTTTTCTTGGCAAGTAAAGCATTTTCGATTTTGGGGAGAATGCCTTTGTGGATTTTTTTCTCTTCTTTAAGTTTTAAAACATCGTCTTCGGAAAGCGCTTCTATCACTGTTGAATTATCATTAACATCTTCTAAAACGCCATCTTTATCAAAACAAAATAATAATTCGACATCGAATTTTTTTGATAAAGCTTGTGCTAAAACTGAAGCAATAGAATCGGCATTCGTATTAAGTAAATCGCCGTGATGATCGTGCGTAATCGCAGAGAAAACTGGAATTAAATCTAATTTTAGAAACTTACGAATGAGTTTTGAATTCACACTTTTACGATTGACATCACCAACAAATCCGAAATCTATCTCTTCGACACTGCGTTTTTCAGCTTGAATTAAATTGGCATCAGCTCCTGTAAATCCCATTGCATCGCAATCTAAATTCTGAAGTTTTGCAACAATGCCTTTGTTGATTTTGCCAGCATACACCATCGTTGCAATGTCTAAAGTTTGCGCATCGGTTACGCGTCGACCATCGACCATCTGTTGTGGCACATGGAGTTTTTCTGCCAAAGTGCTAGTCAACTTTCCGCCGCCGTGCACCAAGATTCGTTTTCCAGAAATGTTAGAAAATTTATTTAAGAATTGATCCAAAGCCTCATCATCATCGATTAAAGCACCGCCAATTTTTATGATATACAATTTTTCTTTCATTTCGGATTTCTATTTATTGATAGAGATTCCCTTCTTTCTACTCGCCTCACCTAGTCTATCGTGTTTCTGTTTTAAAATTTATTTTAATTCATTTAAGATTTCGCTGAAAACGGTTTGTGCCGAGAAAATTCGGTTTTTTGCTTGTTGATAAATAATCGAATGTTCGCTATCCATCACTTCGTCACTCAACTCCAAATTACGTCGCACGGGCAAACAATGCATCACTTTGGCATCGTTGGTTGTTTTCAACTTTTCTAAAGTTAATAACCAATCTTCTTTAACCTCGGGCATTGTCGCGTAATCTTCAAAAGATGACCAGTTTTTAACATAGATAAAATCAGCATCTTTTAGCGCTTCATCTTGGTTATGAACAACTGGCGTATCTTTTACAAAATTTGGATCCAAATCGTAGCCTTCAGGATTTGCAATCACCAAATCAACGTCCAAAGCTTGCATCCATTCGGTAAAAGAATTTGCAACTGCATGTGCAATCGGCTTAACGTGTGGCGCCCAAGTTAAAACGACTTTCGGCTTCTTTTCTTGTTTCCAATTTTCGGTAATCGTAATGCAATCCGCAAAACTCTGCAAAGGATGACGCGTCGCCGACTCTAACGAAACGACTGGCACTTTTGCGTGCTTTTCGAACTGGCTCAAAATGCTTTCTGTGGTGTCTTCTTCTTTGGATTTCATCCCCGCAAAGCAACGCACCGCAATGATATCGCAATATTGATTAAGCACTTCAATCGCATCTTTGATATGCTCGACTGTCCCGCCATCCATCACCGCGCCATCATTGTATTCTAGATTCCAAGCTTCTTGCGCTGCATTCAACACCAAAACATTTAAGCCCAAATTTTGAGCAGCGATTTGACTACTCAATCTCGTTCTGAGACTTGAATTAAGAAATACCAAACCTATTGTTTTTCCATTCCCTTTGTTAGGCTTTGCCAAAGGATTTGCTTTAATTTCTAAAGCCTTTTTTATCATAGATTGAAGATCATTAAGATTTTCTACACTTGTGAAATTTTTCATTTCTTTGAATACAATTTTGATAGGACTTCGTCCCATCCTGTTCTAAATCGTCCCTTAGGGACTTTTTTTAGATTTTATAAAAATTTAATTTAAATTTTGAAGAATATCTTTTAAAGCTGCGATAAAAATATCCGCTTCTTTTTCGGTGATGTTAAGAGCTGGCAAGATCCTCAATACATTTTTGTCATTAGCATTTCCTGTGAATACAAAATGCTTTTTTAACAAAGAAGAACGAACTTCGGCACAAGGCTGATCCAACTCGATCCCGATCATCAATCCACGTCGCCTAATGGATTTTATATGTTTAAAATTTTTGATTTTATCTTCTATATAAGCGCCAACTTTCTCGGCGTTTTGGATAAGATTTTCATTTTTAATAACGTCAAGAACTGCAATACCAGCGGCGCAAGCTAAATGATTTCCGCCGAAAGTTGTTCCTAAAAGCCCATGGCTCGCTTTGAATTTTGGACTGATTAAAACCCCAGCAATCGGGAAACCATTCCCCATACCTTTTGCGGTGGTGATAAGATCAGGCTTCACATCAAATTCTTGATGCGCAAAGAAATAACCAGCACGTCCATATCCAGACTGCACTTCATCCAAAATCATAACCGCATCATTGCTATCGCACAAACTTCTGATACTATGGATGAAGTGTTCATCTGGCAAGTTAATGCCTCCAACACCTTGAATACCCTCAACAATTACGGCACTAATCTCGTTGGTCTTAAATATAGTCTCTAGCGTTTTGACATCGTTCCATGTACATTTGACAAAGTTATCGGAAGCGTTAACTGGCGCAACAATTTTTGGATTGTCCGTCACCGCAACTGCTGCCGAAGTACGACCATGAAACGAGTCTGAAAAATATACAACTTTCTTCTTCCCATTGTGGAAAGATGCTAGTTTTAAAGCATTTTCATTAGCTTCAGCACCAGAGTTACAAAGGAACAAGCTGTAATCTTCGTAACCTGACAACGAACCTAACTTACTTGCCAATTCCACCTGCAAATCATTCTGGACCGAGTTGGAATAAAATGAAATTTTCTCAAATTGATCTTTCAGTTTTGCTTGATAATATGGATGATTGTGCCCAATCGAGATCACCGCATGACCTCCATAAAAATCTAAATATTGTTGTCCTTTGTCATCCCAAACAAAAGCAGCTTTTGCCTTAACTAGATTAATATCAAACAATGGATATACTTCGAATAAATTCATTTTTAATTAAATTTTAAAATGCAATTGCTTTAAGATTAAGACCTAAAGTCTCTTCCCAACCCATTGCTAAATTCATGTTTTGAACCGCTTGTCCTGACGCGCCTTTCAGTAAATTGTCTATCGATGAATGCACTACAATAAAGCCTTTATTTTGTTCAATTTCGATAACACATTTGTTGGTGTTAACGACTTGTTTCATATCTAAATGTCCGTCTGTAACCTGAACAAATTTTGCATCTTTATAAAAGTCCTGAAACAATGTTTTTATTTCTTCTAAACTTTTATCACATTTAATCGTTGAACTTGTGAAAATTCCACGTGCAAAATCGCCACGCCAAGGCACAAAATTCAACTTTACATCATTGGAAGATTTAGAATTTAAATTCATTAAAATCTCTTCTACATGCTGATGTGTCAATGTTTTGTAAGCCGAGATATTATCATTTCTCCAAGTGAAATGTGTTGTCGATTGCAACTTTTGTCCAGCGCCAGTAGAACCTGTAATCCCAGTTGTATAAACATCTGTCAAAAATCCCACTTCTGCCAAAGGCAACAACGCCAACTGAATGGCCGTTGCAAAACATCCAGGATTGGCTATACTTTTCGTTGATTGGATTTGGGTTTTGTTGATTTCTGGAAGTCCATAGATAAATTTTCTATCATTAAAATGTGCTTCTAAACGGAAATCGTTTCCTAAGTCAATAATTAAAGTCTCAGCGTCAATCGCATTTTGAGTCAGCCAATTTTGGCTTTCTTTATGTGGAAGACACAAAAATAAAATATCAACTTTTTGAAAGTCATTCGTTAAAACAACATCGCAAATCCCCGCTAAATCTGGATATAACTCTGAAATCTTAACACCTGAATTTGAACGGCTGAAAAGACAAGTCATTTCAACTTCTGGGTGATAAGCCAAAAGACGAATCAACTCACTTCCCGTGTACCCGTTTGCTCCGATGATGCCGACTGTTTTTTTCATTTTTAGTTTTTTTGATTATTGATAGAAGTAACCTTGTATCCTTTGTTAAATCGTCTCGTTTTAGATAGAAGTCCCCTCCTATTCTTTATTAAATTATCTTTAGTAATAGGAGTCTCCTCCTATCCTTTATTAAATCGTCCCTTCGGGACTTATTTTGCAATTATTTTTTTTGCAGCGAATTGCACGCAGCCCGACCTGAACGGAGCTCTTTTCTTTTTTTTTCAAAAAAAAAAGAAAAAGCGGGAGTGGAGGGCGGAAATGCTGCCCAAATTTTTAAAACCTTAACTGTTTATTTGATGATAAATCGTTAAAGCATTGCTCAATACTTTGGTAAATCCTTTAACATCATCTCCCGTCCAAGCGCGATTGGCTTCGCCATAACTTCCGAATTTATCGGACATCAAATCGTTATCTGACTCAATTCCGTTTAAAACAAATCGGTAAGGATAAAGCGTTATAAATACTTTTCCGTTAACCGTCTTTTGAGAATCATTAAGAAAAGCTTCGATATTTCTCATCACTGGATCTAGGAAAAGCGCTTCGTGAAGCCAGTTTCCGTACCAATCTGACAGTTGCGACTTGATCGTTTGTTGGTACTTAGAAAGCGTATGTTTTTCTAAAAGATGATGCGCCTTAATTGTCAACAAAGCCGCGGCAGCCTCGAAACCAACACGACCTTTGATCCCCACAATCGTATCGCCAACATGGATGTCGCGACCAATGCCATAAGGACTTGTCAGAGATTCGATCTTCTGAATCGCAAAAACCGAATGCGCGAAAGTTTCGCCATTAACAGCAACAACTTCACCTTTTTTGAATTCAATTTCTAATATGGCAGGTTCTTGTTTTTCAACTTGTGACGGAAAGGCATCTTCGGGAAGACTATGACGAGATTTCAAAGTTTCTTTACCACCAACTGAAGTTCCCCAAAGTCCTTTGTTGATCGAATATTGCGCTTTCTCGAAATCAATATCGAAACCGTGATTTTTCAAAAACTGAATTTCTTCTTCTCTCGATAATGACATATCACGAATCGGCGTGATAATCTCCATCTCTGGACACATTACTTGGAAAATCAAATCAAAACGAACTTGATCATTCCCCGCTCCTGTACTACCATGCGCAATCGCTGACGCTCCAATTTCCTTAGCATACTTCGCAATATTTTGCGCCTGAACAGTTCTTTCCGCACTTACAGAAAGTGGATATGTATTATTTTTTAGAACATTTCCGAAAATCAAATATTTAACACAATCGTTATAATATTCTTTTTCAGCATTTATAAATATATAAGTTGCAACGCCTAATTTCTCCGCTCGAGATTTTAACTCAACCTCATCAGCTTCATTAAAACCGCCTGTATTAACCGTCACCGCGTGAACTTCGTTACCTAAAGTTTCGCTTAAATATTTTGCACAATAAGAAGTGTCTAGTCCTCCACTAAATGCCAACACTACACCTTTCTTCATCTTTTGTATTTTTTGTATAATTAGAATTAAATAAAATTTTCTTCTTGCTTGGCGAGTACAACATCGCTGTACACAAACAATTTTCTCTATTTTTACTCTTCAACACATCATAATTGACACAACTTTTGCAACCTTCCCAAAAAGTTTCATCTTTTGTAATTTCGGAATATGTTACAGGCTGATAACCCAAATCGGAGTTAATCTTCATCACCGCAAGTCCTGTTGTTAAGCTAAAAATTTTAGCTTCTGGAAATTTGATGCGTGAGAATTCGAAAATCTTAGCTTTCATCATTTTCGCTATACCTCTTTTCCTAAAATTAGGAGAAACAATCATCCCAGAATTCGCTACAAATTCGCCATCACTCCATACTGACAAATAGCAAAATCCTGCCCAGCGACCATCTTCTTCGATCGCTAAAACCGCACTTCCTTCCAGCATTTTTTGACGCAAAAAGTCAACTGTTCTTTGCGCAATGCCCGTCCCTCTAATTTTGGCCGAGTCCGCCATCTCCTGTTTGATTTCCTCTGCGTAATGCAAATGTTTTTCTGAGGAAATTTCTATTTTCATTGACTTATATCTAATTAAAGACGCAAATATAAAACATAATTTCTTTTAAAAACAAATTATTTAGATATTTTTTGTTTATTAAATTTTTATTAAAGATATTTTATCTATTTAATCTTAAAACATATTTTTGCTAAATTATTATATATTTGCTAAAATAATATAGTTATATGAAGTCTTGCCCAAAATGTAATCAAAACAATGTCGTAAAAAGTGGAATAATTAACGACAAACAACGTTTTCTGTGTAAAGATTGCAACTATTATTTCACGGTTAAAAAACTAGGAAAACAGATCGACGATTATTACGTAACAAAGGCATTACAGCTGTATTTGGAAGGATTAAGTTTCCGCGAGATCGAGAGAATTATTGGTGTATCACACGTTACAATCAGCTCGTGGATAAAGAAATACAACATCACAAGACCACCTCACTCCGACTTTCACCCAGTGTATAAAATATTGAAACAAAATGAGTTAATTGAATATCTTTCGCAAGAAAATAATATCAAAAACTCGGGTTTAATTATTACTGAATTTGCAGACAAATACATGCTCATTAAATGGGAAAGATTCAAGAAATAGGTAAAAATATTTGTTTAAAAAATTCACTAAAATATAGTCTTAGCAAAAATATATATTAAATTTTCGTAAACGAATTATTAATTACAATTTGGCAACACCAAATTACACATCAAATAATTAATAATTCATGAAAAATATAATAAAATCATTAACGATATTATCAATATCATTAATACTTTCACAAACAAAAGCACAAGACAGCATTAGCACTTCTGACCTTCTCAAACGCATCGAAAGCTTAGAAGCAGAAAAAAATAAAATCAAAGAATGGGAAGTTTCGACTTATGGTTGGGTAAGGACGGAATATAATTTTGACAGTCGACAGTCTGCCTACTCTCGAGAATATAATCTCAACCTTTATCCTCTGGATGAAAAACTAGATGCTAACGGCAACGATATCAATAGCGCTGCGGCCAGCAATTTTTTATCCATCACCACTAGAGTCGGCCTCAACATAAAAGGGCCAAATGTTTGGGGCGCAAAAGCAAGTGGAAAAATTGAAGCTGACTTTTTTGGAAATACTGAAATCAATAAATCTTCGGCAGGAAGTGGAAGCATCGGGCTTCTAAGATTGCGACACGCTTACGCTACTTTGGCTTGGCCAAAAACGAGTCTAACATTTGGACAAACTTGGTATCCTTCTTTTATCCCAGAAGTTTATCCAGGTGTTGCGAATTTTAATACAGGTATTCTATTCAATCCTTTTGGATGGGCAGGTCAAATAAAACTTACTCAAAAATTAACAGATGACTTATCTTTTACCGCTGTTGCTTATAAAGATCGGGAATTCCAGACGGCTAATGCCACGGGCGCTTTTACAAATAGCGCAACAATTAATTCGGTGATGCCAACGTTCCACGGACAACTTCAATACAAACATAAAAATATTATCGCTGGTATTGCAGCAGAATATCAATCATTAAAACCTGTTATCGAAAGTAACAATCTGGTCTCAACCGAGAAACTAAACGCTGCTGCTTATTTAGCTTACTTCAAATATTCTGATTCTAAATTCTCTGCTAAACTTTATGGGATAACTGGTGGAAATCTTCATCATCTTGTTATGATTGGAGGCTTTGCTGGTTACGAGCAAGCCAATGGTCAAGAAAGCTACAAGCCTACAAAAACGTCATCTTTCTGGCTTGACCTTGCAAGTAATAATGAAAAAATAGCACCCGGAATTTTCTTTGGATATACCAAAAACTCTGGCGTAGACGAGGGATACAAAAACCTTTACATGCGAGGTATCTCAGGAACTAGACTTCTAGATAACGTATGGCGCGCTTCTGTCCGCCTAGAATTTAAACAAAACAAATTTAACATCGCACCAGAACTAGAATATACAGCCGCAAAATATGGTGACACACAAAATGATGCAACAGCTGGCGGAAGAATAACAAATGTCGGCAACTTCCGAGCTATGCTTCGTGTGATGTACTCATTTTAATACTATTTAAAAAAAATACTAAATCCAAAATCAAACTAATATGAGCGAACTACAACAAGATTCTTACGAAAACATGAGTGAGAAGCAAAAAAACAAAACGATCTGGAGCGTTATTACAGCTTCCTCATTAGGGACTTTAATAGAATGGTATGATTTCTACATTTTTGGAAGTCTTGCCGTGGTGCTGTCCACAAAATTCTTCCCAGCAGATAATCCTACAGCGGCGTTTCTTTCGACCTTAGCAACTTTTGCGGCCGGATTTGTCGTAAGACCTTTCGGTGCATTATTCTTTGGACGATTAGGCGATATGATTGGCAGAAAATATACGTTTCTGGTGACTTTACTTATCATGGGATTTTCAACATTTCTTATTGGTTGTATTCCATCTTATGAAACCATAGGTTTTATGGCACCTGTATTAGTTTTAATCCTGAGACTTTTACAAGGTTTAGCACTTGGTGGCGAATATGGTGGCGCCGCAACTTATGTTGCAGAATATGCACAACCGCATCGTCGTGGTTATTGGACATCATGGATCCAGACTACTGCAACGGTTGGACTTTTCATTTCATTAATTGTTATTTTAATTACAAAAACAACGCTTTCTCATGATGATTTTGATACTTGGGGATGGCGAGTTCCTTTTTGGATTTCAATATTAATGGTTGGTGTTTCTTACATCATTCGTAAAAACATGAAGGAGTCTCCACTTTTTGCTAAAGCTAAAAAAGAAGGAAAAACATCAACTAACCCACTTAAAGAATCTTTCGGAAATCGTTATAATTTCAAATTTGTCTTGTTAGCATTATTCGGTGCTGTTATGGGACAAGGTGTTGTCTGGTATACTGGGCAATTCTACGCTATGAGTTTCATCCAAAAAGTAATGAATGTTGACTCGGCACAAGTTGACTCGTTAATGGCGATTGCATTACTACTTGGTACACCGTTATTTGTTTTGTTCGGATGGTTATCGGATAAAGTTGGACGAAAACCGATTATGTTAATCGGGATGTTAATTGCGGTACTTTCTTACAGACCAATCTATGATAAGATGTTTAAATCCGTTAATCTCGAAGGAAAAGTAGTTGCTACAAATGGTATTAAAGAATCTCGAACTTCCAAAATCCATGACAAAATTGCTGGCGACAGTATTATAACTTATCATAAAGAAACCAATTATACCGACGGTTTTAAAGTTAAAAAAGACAGTGTCGTGCATTGGTCTTCTTTAGCAACGCCTGTCTTAAAAGATAACAAACCTGAAGTTGCGACTGTTAACACAACAATTTCAATAAATGATGATACTAAGTGGCTGCTCATATTTTTGGTTTTTATCCAAGTTGTCTTTGTAACAATGGTTTATGGTCCTGTAGCAGCATTTTTGGTTGAGATGTTCCCGATCCGAATTCGTTACACCTCCATGTCTTTACCATATCATATCGGAAACGGAATTTTCGGAGGACTTTTGCCCGCAGTTGCAACTTATCTGGTTACAGCTGGTAAAGAAGCTGGACACGCACAATGGTATCTAGAAGGTCTTTGGTATCCTATTATTGTAGCGTCTGTCTGTTTAGTAATTGGTCTTATCTATTTAAAAAATAAAAATAACATCAAAGATTAGGTTTGAAATCACAAATCAAACTCAAAAATTCTTAACTTTAAAACAATCATTATTATGGATGGATTAAAAAAAATATTAGGCATCGTTTGGATACTTTTAGCTTTAGTTGTCGGTTATTTCGGGATTACAGAAATGGGGATTCCAAAATTAACATCAGGCAAACAAGAAGATTTGGTATTTGGGATTATTATCTTATTTATTTTAATGCCAATTATATCTGGTGGATTAGCAGTTTTTGGATATTATGCTCTATCGGGCGACTATTCGAAAGACAAAATGTAATATTCATTTCCTTTGAAAACCACGCAAAGATTTTGGTCTTTGTGTGGTTTCTATAAAAATATGAAAAAACGACACGAACAGAAATTAGTTTTACTTAGTTTCGCTTTACTTCTCTTGTTTAGCGCACCAATCATATTGCTTTTCAATTCTTCGAACAAGCTTTTTGGGCTTCCTGAAATATACACTTACCTATTTGGCGTTTGGATTTTTTCGATAATATTTTCATTAGTTGTTATAAAAAAGTACGATGAATAGTCTTGTTCTGTTTGCAGTTGTTATCGTCTATTTGGCTTTGCTTTTTTTCGTGGCGCATCATGCCGAGAAAAAGAAAAGTAAAATATGGGTTAACAATCCCTACATCTACTCACTATCTATCGCTGTATATTGTACGGCTTGGACTTATTATGGCAGTATAGGTGTAGCCGTTAATCAGGGTTTACAATATCTAGCGATCTATATTGGACCCGTTATCATCATCCCAGCTTGGATTTTTATAAATTCTAAAATTATTCGTATTGCAAAAGTCAACAAAATAAGCAGTATAGCAGATTTCATTTCATTAAGATATGGGAACCGCCGTGGCTTGGGTGCGTTGATAACCTTGGTATGTATCTTTGCAATTATCCCTTACATAGGACTTCAGATTAAAGCAATTTCAGAAACCTTTCATCTACTAACTGATACACCGACTTCAAAAAACATATTAACAGATAATGCAACCTATGTCGTTATCATGATTGCAATGTTCGCAGGATATTACGGAACACGATATGTTGACGCCTCCGAAAAGCGTCTTGGCATCATCGCTGCTGTTGCTTTAGAAAGTCTATTAAAACTCATTTTCCTCGTACTGTTAGGCGTTTTTGTGACTTACTTTGTCTACAATGGTTACAGCGACATCTATGACCAAGCTTCCAAAATTGCAGATTTTAATGCTAAAAATACGTTCAACGGACTTGGCGGAAGTTTTAATTGGCTGATTATGTGCTTACTATCAATATCTGCTTTTTTCCTTTTGCCGAGACAATTCCATACAAGTATCGTTGAAAACAGACAAGAAAAACATCTGAAAACCGCACTTTGGTTTCTTCCATTATATCTTTTGGTTTTTAATCTTTTTGTATTTCCAATTGCGTGGGGCGGCCGCGTTTTATTTGATGGACAAGCGGTTAATCCAGAATTTTATTCTATTTTAATCCCATTACATTTTGGGAAAGAATGGATTAGTGTATTGGTATTTTTAGGAGGATTAAGTTCGTCCATTTCGATGATTATTATCTCTGCGCTTAGCTTGTCGATTATGCTTTCTAACAATCTTATTATACCTTTTGGTTGGATCGGAAAATTTAAAGAAAACCAAGCTTCAGAAAATACGCGAAGCATAACCAATATTAGAAAAGTTAGTATTTTTATTCTTGTTGTTATATCTTTTATTTTCTACAGATATTTCATTTTGGATAATTCATTATTTTCGGTAGGTCTTATCTCCTTTGTATTAATTGCACAATTGGCACCAGCATTTTTTGGTGCGATATTCTGGAAAAGAGGAAGTTCGAAAGCCGTAATTATTGGACTAATTGCAGGTCTTATAATTTGTTATTTTGGGTTAATCTTACCACAATACTACTTTTCTTACAACCACGAGTTCAAAGGTTTTTTAAGAGAGCTTTACAACACTTTTGCAATATTCAACATTCCTTATTTTGATAGGATAAGTCAAATTTTCTTTTGGTCCCTTTTGGTTAATACTGGACTTTTCACTTTTATTTCGGTAAGTCTTAAAGGTGATTATAGAGAACGAAACTTCGCCGAACTTTATGTGGACATCGACAAGTATATCCAAAATCATGAAAATGCTTTTATATGGCGCGGAACCGCTTATGTTTCTGACATCAAAAATATTTTAGTAAGATTTTTAGGTATTCAAAAAACGGAACAAGCTTTCCGTGTTTTTAATCTTAAATATAATATTAATAACCAAGTAGAAACGGCTGATTCTCGTTTTATTAAATTTTCTGAAAACCTTCTGGCTGGTCGAATTGGGACCGCTTCTGCAAAAATCTTGATCGAAGGTGTGACCAAAGAAGATAAAATTTCGTTACCTGAAGTTCTTAACATTCTTGAGGAATCAAAAGAAAATATTATCACCAACAAAAAACTTACTGAAAAATCAAATGAGTTAAAATCGCTTTCAGAAAAACTACAAATTGCGAACGAGCATCTTATCATTAAAGACAAGCAGAAGGACGATTTTTTGGATAGTGTTGCACATGAATTGCGAACGCCGATAACTGCCATTCGTGCTGCTGGCGAAATCCTCGCCGATGATGATGATATGCCTTCCGAAATTAAAAAAGAATTTCTCAATAACATTATTACAGAGTCTGACAGACTTAGCGAAATCATCAACGATATTTTGTATCTTGATAAACTGGAACACGGCAAAACACCTTTGAATATTGGCTTTAACAACATAATCGAAACTTATCAAAAAGCAGTAAAACCTTTGTTACATTTAATAAACAGTAACGATATCCATTTGAGTTTGGTGAATCTTTTGTCTGTCGAAAACTTCCATTACGACGAAGCGAGAATGATACAGGTTTTTCAAAATATTTATGGCAACGCACTAAAATTCATCGAAGAACAAGGGATGATACAAACTAAATTTTTAATACAAAACGATAATCTCAACATTAAGATATTTAACACTGGAAAACATATTCCAGAAACCGATTTGGATTCGATATTTGACAAATTTTATCAATCCAATAATCAAAATATTATCAAACCAATTGGCAGCGGACTTGGGCTTGCCATTTGCAAAAATATAATGCTGGCGCATGGTGGCAACATCTATGCAGAAAATAGTGGTCTAGGCGTTACTTTTAACATCAACCTTCCCACCAATCAACAACACGAAAACATAAAAGAGGAATTATGAAAACGATTTTGATAGCCGATGACGAACACAAGATTTTGATGTCGTTAGAATATAGTTTTAGGAAAAATGGATACAATGTCTACATTGCCAGAGACGGTTCCGAAGTTTTAGAAATCTTGAATACGCTGACACCGGACTTCATTCTGCTAGATATTATGATGCCCAAATTGGATGGTTATTCTACTTTAGAAGAAATAAAAAAACAAGATAAACTGAAAAGTACTAAAGTCGCTTTCGTTTCTGCTAAAAACAATCCTGAAGATATTCAGAAAGCTTATGATTTGGGAGCAGATGCTTATTTTACAAAACCATATTCGGTTAAACAAATTATCCAACAAATCGACGAGTTAATCGACAATAATCACTAACTACTAAAATGAAAAAAGATGAATGCAGACAATTTGATCCAACAAAGTAAAGACAACACAGAAGAATTTTGGAAAGAACAAGCCCAAGCAATTAGCTGGTATATTTTTCCTAAAACGATAACATCACCAGACGAAAATAATTACAACCAATGGTTTGCAGATGGCGAACTCAACATGTGTTATTTGTGTATTGACAAGCACATTGAGGACGGTTTCGGTGACCAGATTGCCATTATCTACGACTCACCTGTAACCAACCAAAAGAAAACTTACACCTTCTCGGAAGCCAAAGAAGAGATTTCAAAACTTGCAGGTGGACTTCAATCTCTTGGTTTAAAACAAGGTGATACTGCGATTATTTATATGCCGATGATTCCGCAGACGATGTTCACGATGCTAGCTTGCGCAAGAATTGGCGTAATACACAATGTTGTTTTTGGAGGATTTGCACCACAAGAATTGGTTGTTAGGATCGATGATTGCAAACCAAAAGTTTTAATAACAGCAACTGCTGGTGTCGAAATCGCAAAGCGAATTCCGTATCTTCCTTTGGTTGAAAAAGCCATCGAACTTGCGCAAGATAAAGTTGATAACATCATTGTCTACAACAGAAATCTTGTCGAAAATAAAAACGAATATTTTGAAGGAACTGTCGATTATCAAGATTTAATTTCAAAATCGCAAGCTGCTGATTGCGTTTCGGTAAAATCCACGCATCCTTTGTATTTGCTTTATACCTCGGGCACCACTGGAAAACCCAAAGGTATCGTGCGTGATACAGGCGGATATGCGACGGCACTCAAATTTTCGATGAAATATATTTATGGAATCGACGCAGGTGAAACGTTTTGGGCTGCTTCGGATTTTGGTTGGGCAGTTGGTCATAGTTATAGCGTTTATGCACCTTTAATCAACCGAAATGCTACAGTAATCTTTGAAGGGAAACCTGTCATGACGCCAGATGCTGGAACATTTTGGCGCGTGATTCAAGATTACAAAGTTTCGATCATGTTTACAGCGCCGACTGCGATTAGAGCTATTAAAAAAGAAGACCCGAACGGCGAATTGGTAAAAAAATATGATTTATCAAGTTTAAAAAAACAGTTCCTCGCTGGCGAACGTTGCGACGTCGCGACTTTAGATTGGTTTGACCAACATATCGGCGTGTCAGCCATCGACCATTGGTGGCAAACAGAATCTGGATCTCCAATGTTAGGATTAATGACAGGTTTTGACGATTACAAAATTAAAAGAGCCTCGGCAGGAAAGCCAATTCCGGGTTATGACATCAGAATTTTTGATGAAAATGGTTACGAACTCGATGCCCACCATGAAGGTTATTTAGCGATAAAACTTCCGCTTCCTCCAGGTGCTTTGCTTGGCGTATGGAAGGATTATGAAAGATTCGAAAATAGCTATTTATCGCAGTTTGATGGTTATTATTTCTCTGGCGATGGTGCCATTGTGGACGAAGATGGCTACGTCTTTATTACTGGACGTGTAGACGACGTTATTAACGTTGCTGGACATCGATTGTCAACTTCCGAAATGGAAGAAGTCGTGTCGTCGCATCCTGATGTTGCAGAATGTGCGGTTGTTGGTATTGATGACGATCTGAAAGGTCAAATTCCTTTTGCTTCGGTTGTTATTAAAAATGGTTCCGAAATATCTGACGAGCAAGTTGAAAAAGAAGTTATCCAAAAAGTCCGTGAAAAAATTGGCGCCGTTGCAAGTCTTAAAAATGTGATGGTTGTTAAAAGATTACCCAAAACCCGCTCTGGAAAAACCCTTAGAAAATTAATTCGTACTATATTAGACGGTAAAGAATTCCAGATTCCATCGACGATTGACGACGAAACAATTATTGATGAACTTATCGAAAAAATTAAAATTTATAAAAAATAAAATCCTCATTGTATATGAATAATTATCAAATAAAAAACCTTCCCGAGTATTTTAAACAATACAAAAAGTCCATCAAGAATCCAAAAAAATTCTGGGACAAAATCGCTGACGAAAATTTCGTTTGGTACCAACGTTGGAGCAAAGTTGTAGAATTTGACATGGAAGAAGCCAATATTAAATGGTTTAAAAATGCAAAACTCAACATCACCAAAAATTGTCTCGATCGTCACCTAGAATCTCGTGGCGAAAAAACAGCCATCATTTGGGAACCAAACGACCCTAAGGAAGAAGCGCAGCACATTAGCTATCGCGACTTACACGAACGCGTTTGCAAAATGGCAAATGTGCTTGAAGAAATGGGTGTACAACGTGGCGATCGCGTTTGCATCTATCTTCCTATGATTCCAGAATTGGCGGTTGCGATGTTGGCTTGTGCTAAAATGGGCGCTGTACATTCGGTGATTTTTGCAGGATTTTCTGCATCAGCAATTGCATCACGAGCTAACGATTGTGGCGCAAAAGTCATTATTTGTTCTGACGGAAGCTATCGTGGTAATAAAGCTTTAGACCTAAAATCAATTGTTGACGAGGCATTAAATTCTTGCGAAACTGTAGAAAAAGTGATGGTCGTAAAACGTACCAACGGGGCAGTTAATATGAAAGAAGGTCGTGACTTTTGGATGGACGACTATTTATCAAAAGCATCATCCGATTACGTTACAAAAATCATGGATGCCGAAGATCCTTTATTTATTCTTTATACATCAGGTTCTACAGGGAAACCAAAAGGCATGTTGCATACTTGCGCAGGTTATATGGTTTATTCTGGCTACACTTTTAAAAATGTTTTTGATTATCAAGAAAATGATATCTACTGGTGTACGGCGGACATTGGCTGGATTACTGGACATTCCTACCTTTTGTATGGTCCATTAATTAACGGTGCGACAACGGTTATTTTTGAAGGTGTACCAACTTATCCAGAACCTGACCGTTTTTGGGAGGTTATTGACAAACACAAAGTGACGCAATTCTATACGGCGCCAACTGCTATTCGCTCTTTAGCAAAAGAAAGTGTAGAATGGGTGGACAAACATGATTTATCGAGTTTAAAAGTTATCGGGTCGGTTGGAGAACCTATTAACGATGAAGCTTGGCATTGGTTTAACGATCATGTTGGACAGAAAAAATGTCCAATTGTTGACACTTGGTGGCAAACAGAAACAGGCGGAATTTTAATTTCTCCGCTTCCTTTTGTAACACCAACCAAACCAACTTATGCAACGCTTCCACTTCCTGGCGTACAACCAGTTTTAATGGATGACAAGCGAAACGAAATTACAGGAAATCAAGTTACAGGAAATCTCTGCATTCGTTTCCCGTGGCCAGGCATTGCAAGAAGTATTTGGGGCGATCATCAACGTTATAAGGAAACCTACTTCACGGCTTTCCCAGGAAAATATTTTACTGGTGATGGTGCTTTGCGCGACGAAGTTGGCTATTACAGAATTACAGGTCGTGTGGACGATGTTATTATCGTTTCGGGACACAATCTTGGGACGGCTCCTATTGAGGATAGCATCAACCAACATCCTGCAGTTGCCGAATCTGCGATTGTTGGTTATCCGCATGACATCAAAGGAAATGCACTTTATGGTTATGTAATTTTGAAAGAATCTGGAGAAGGCAGAGACCGCGAAAATCTTAAAAAAGAAATCAACCAGTTAATTTCTGACCAAATTGGACCAATCGCAAAATTGGACAAAATACAATTTGTATCTGCGCTTCCAAAAACACGATCTGGAAAAATTATGCGTCGTATTTTAAGAAAAATTGCGGAAGGTGATTTCAGCAATTTCGGGGATACATCGACATTATTAAATCCTGAAATCGTGGAAGAAATTAAGAACGAAAAAATTTAACACTCTTTAAGTTTGTAGTTGTTCGGTTTTTGATAATCTAAAAATATAACACCAATAAAAATTCAAATTATGGCAAGTATTATCATAGGATTATTTAATAATCATAGCAACTACAAAACGCTAGAAAGCGATTTAGAAAATGCAGGCATCGACGGATCACAGTACATCGTATACCTCAATAACAGTAGCGACGAGCATTTTTTGGCGAGTGTACAAATTAGAGATGACGCACATGCATATTCGGTTTCTGAAATTTTTAATAAAAATGATGTTAATAAAACCTATCTGTTTAACAATATGACGATTCAGGAAGCTAGCAATTATGAGGATCTCAAAAAAAGAATTGAGGTTCTTGCAGCAGCACAAATTCCAAATACGCCAGATATTAACATCAAAGAAACTGACAGCGGTATCGATTCGCAAGTCAAATTTTAAAACCAATAAAAAAGTCCAAAGCGAATAACTTTGGACTTTTATTTTTACTAAACTAAAAAAATTAACCTCTTAGTTCTGCATTATATTCTTTTTGGAAGGATTTAATCAATGAATTCATCACTTCCGAAATATCTTTATCTTCCAACGTTTTTTCTTCATTTAAAAGTTCAAAACTTATAGCGTAAGATTTCTTACCTTCTGGTAGATTTTTACCTTCGTAAACGTCAAACAGGTTGATTTCTTTTAAGAAAGGTGATTTGTTCTTTTTCGCCAATTCGTACAATTCTGCATAAGTCACAGACTTGTCAACCAACATTGCTAAATCTCTTCTAATCTTGTTAAACTTCGGAATATCAACAAACTTAAAGTTCCCTGTATTTCGTAAAGATTGACAATTTTCTAATTCGATTTCTGCGTAGAAAGCATCTTGATCCATGTCCGCATCTTTAAGTAAAGCTGGCGCCACTTTTCCTAATCTTACTAAAGTTTTATCACCAGAAACAATTTCTAAAGCATCAGAAAAACGTGCATCTTCCAAAGCTCTTTCTGTTGTTTCGATGTTTAATTTATCAAGAAGAATTTTAACATAAGCTTTCAACATAAAGAAATCTGTAGCACTTTTTGGTTGCAACCAGTTTTCTGAAACGTTTCTTCCCGATGTTAAAATCGCCAATTGTTTTCTCTCTTCATATTTTTCGAATTTGTGATAAATTTTCCCTAATTCAAAAAACTTAATATCTGGATTCTTACGATTAATATTATAAGCCGCATTTTGCAAAAGTCCTTCTAACAAAGATTTTCTCATTGTCGAAAGTTCATTACTTAGCGGATTAAGAAGTTTAACAGCGTTGGTTTCGTCTTTAACAGAAGTCAAAGAATTGTTCATCACTTCGTTAAAACCTTGGCTTTGCAAAGTTCTTGCCCAAGCGTTTTCTAAAGCGTCTTGATCATCCAAATGCAAACTCACCGTTGTGAAAGACGTTTTCTTCGGCGCTTCAATTTTGTTATAACCGTAGATACGTAAAATTTCTTCGATAACGTCAATTTCTCGCGTTACATCCGCACGATACGCAGGAACAGACAATTCTAGCCCATTTGCGATTTCGTTAAGAACTGTAATTTCTAAAGATTTTAAAATCTCTTTTATTTTTTCGCGGTGAATTTTAACACCTAAAATTTGATCAACTTTAGAGTAACGAAGTACCACATAGAAAGGTTCAATCTTCGTGGGATAAGATTCTAAAATTTCGCCAACCAATTTACCACCAGCAATTTCCTCCAACATTTTAACAGCTTTTGTCAAAACTGTTTTTGTATTATTAGGATCAACACCTCTCTCAAATCTGAAAGATGAGTCAGTATTAAGTCCGTGCGCTTTAGAAGCTTTTCTCACCGCAACCGGATTGAAGTAAGCACTTTCTAAAAATATCTTAGTCGTAGAATCCGAAACACCACTTTCTTCACCGCCAAAAACGCCAGCAATACACATTGGATTTTGGTTTCCGTCTTTAATCATGATTTCGGTGCCCTTTAATTTTCGCTCTACACCATCCAAAGTTTTGAAAACCGTTCCTTCTGGTGACGTCCCAACAATCACTTTGTGCCCAGCAATTTTATCAGCATCAAAAGCGTGCAAAGGCTGACCATAGCTGTGCAAAATATAATTGGTAATATCCACAACATTGTTAATCGGCGCAAGACCAATCGCTTTCAATCGATCTTTAAGCCAAGATGGCGACTCTTCAACTTTAAGTCCTTCAACAACAGCACCAAGATAACGTGGCGTCAATTCTGTATTTTCGATATCGATTTGGAAATCGTGAGAACCTTCTGAAGTCAAAGCTACAGTCGATAATTTCTCTAACTCTGACGGAAAAGCATTGGACGACAAATAAGCGTGCAAATCTCTTGCAACACCATAATGCGACATTCCATCGGTACGGTTTGGCGTTAAACCAACTTCGTAAACCTCATCATTAATTAACTCAAAATACTTTGCGAAATTCTCTCCTACTTTATATTTCGTTTCGTCTAAAACCATGATGCCACCGTGATCGTCTGACAAACCAAGTTCATCTTCTGCACAAATCATCCCTTCCGAAACTTCGCCACGGATTTTTGCTTTTTTAATTTCGAAAAAATTTCCAGTTTTATCATAGATTTTTGTTCCTACAACCGCAACAGGAACTATTTGTCCAGCAGCAACATTGGGCGCACCACAAACGATGTCAAGGATTTTTCCGTTACCTACATCAACTGTTGTTTTGCTTAACTTGTCCGCATTGGGATGTTTTTCACAAGTCAAAACTTTCCCTACAATGATGCCTTCGAGATTTCCTTTAACGCTTTCATACTTGTCGATAACTTCTATCTCCAGACCAATATCTGTAAGAAACTGACCGATTTTTTCCGTAGTCAAATTGGTTTTAATATAATCTTTAAGCCAATTATTTGAAATTTTCATTATTCTGAATTTGAATTTTTAGAAGGCTGATATTTTAAGATTTGATTTAATAAAAACTCAAAAACGCTTCTGTAATAAAATCTTATTTTAAACAAAATTTGAGACCTGAATTTTTCAAATCTCAAATTGTTATTTTCTGTTTTTTAAACTTTATAATCCGATAACCGGCATGGATAACATCAAGATGTTTTCGTTGTCTTCGAGTCCATCAATTGGCTCGATGATACCTGGACGATTCGGCTGAGACATTTTGAAAGTGATATCGTCAGCACCCAAAACAGATAACATTTCTGTTAAAAACTTAGAACTGAAACCTATATTAATATCTTCTCCGTTATAATCGCAAGGGATTTGCATATCCGCTTTGTTCGCAAATTCTGTATCCTCTGCATGCAAGTGAAGAACGTTGCCCGAAAGCTTGAATCTCACTTGGTTTGTAGATTTGTTCGACATAATCGATGCTCTACGGATAGAACTTAACAACAAGTTTCTGTTAATCGTCAAGACATTTGGATTTTCTTTCGGAATAACCGCGTTGTAGTTAGGATATTTCCCGTCAATCAAACGACAGATCCAAATATTATTACCAAACGTGAACTTCGCCATGTTTTCGTTAAACTCAATAACAACTTCATCAACAGAATTGTTCAAGATGTTTTTGAAAATCGCCAACGGTTTTTTCGGCATGATGAATTCCATTGGTTCTGCATTTGCAAGATCTGTTCGCTTGTAAACCACCAATCTATGAGAATCCGTTGACACGAAGTTGGTTTCGTTTTCTGCAAATTGGAACAAAACGCCCGTCATAACTGGACGAAGTGAGTCGTTACTTGTCGCAAACAACGTATTGCTCAACGCATCTGCCAAAACGCCACCTGGCATAACCACTTTTTGAGAAGCGTCAAACTCTGGCAATTCTGGATAATCTTCTGCATTGTCAAGTGCAACAGAGAAGTTATCTTTCTCATCCAAAATTTCTAAAACGCTACCGTTACCTTCTGGTGCATCCTTAACGACTAATGTCAATGGTTGTTCGCCATAAGTCTTTAAGAAATCTTGGAAGATTTTGGCAGGAACCGCCATTTTTCCAGCATCGTCAGACATTACCTCGATAGAAGTTATCAAAGTTGTTTCTCCGTCGGAAGCTGTAATTCTTAAATTATTTTGATCTAATTCAAAAAGGTAATTTTCCAAAATTGGTCTGGATTGCGAACCAGAAATCACACCACTAACTGTCTGTAAGGCTTTTTGCAATTCGCCACTGGCAACAATAAATCTCATAAAAGCTAATTATTTCGATTCACAAAGATAAAAAATTATGGCAAATTGGCGGTCTGATTTGTAATTAATTACCAAGAGTGAGTTTAAAATTTTATCGAAACATAAAATTAACAAGTCACAAAAGCATCTTTGCTAAATTTTCAATGCCCTTTTGCGCCTATTTTTGATTTTCTATTTTTGATTTAGCCCGCTAAATCTTTACACACGAAACAAAAAATCCATCCAAAATTGACAATAAAAATTTTAGCAATAAAATTTAAACAAACTCTACAATTTTAGGATTTATCTATATTTGTGAAGAATTTTAAGATTTAACAAAAAATAAAATTTTTCTCATGAAAAAACCACCTCTACATAAGAGCTTCTGTTACACTTTTAAAGGTCTCTTTTGGTTGTTAAAAAACGAGAGAAATTTCCAAATCCATTGTTTGGGACTTCTTGTTAACCTCATCTTGATTTTCTATTTCAAACTTCAGACTTGGGAAATTATCGCTGTTCTTAGCGTCACTTTTGGTGTTATGATTGCTGAAGCGCTTAACACTTGTATTGAGCAAATTTGTGATTTTATCGAACCTAATTTTGACAAACGAATTGGAGTTATAAAAGATATTGCTGGCGCAGCCGTTTTAATCGCTTCTATCCTAGCCGTCGTTGTTGGTATTTTGGTGTACGGGAAATATTTATTTTAGTTGTTGCTTTATGGCAAAGTTAATTCCTAATTCCTAATTCCTAATTCCTAATTCCTAACTTCTAATTTTATTTTTCCCTAGATTTTAAAACATTTTCAACATCGTCAAGTTGAAAACCTTTAGCTTTTAAAAGAATTAAATAATGATACATCAAATCTGCGGCTTCATTTAAAAAAAAATCATCGTTGCTATCTTTTGCTTCTATCACCAATTCCACAGCTTCTTCACCAACTTTTTGCGCAACTTTATTGATTCCTTTTTTAAACAATTTATTCGTATAAGATTCCTGGTTATCAAAGTCGATTCGGTCATTGATAGTTTGTTCCAATTCATAAATAAAATCATGATTCGAAGCTTCCTTAAAACTAGTCACAGATGCCGTATGACACGTCGGTCCAAAAGGTTTTGCTTTTATTAAAATCGTGTCGTTATCACAATCCAAAACCAGCGATTTTACTTCTAAAAAATTACCTGACTCCTCTCCTTTTGTCCACAATCTATTTTTGGATCGCGAAAAAAATATCACTTTTCCAAGTTCTTGAGTTTTATTAACAGCATCCTCGTTCATATAACCCAACATCCAAACCTGATTATTAAGATAATTCTGAATAATCACCGGAACTAAGCCATCACTAGTTTTATTAAAATCAATGTTCATCGTATTGCTATATTTTGGTGTTTCAAAGAATTTTTAAGTTTAGGGATCGGAATTTCACCAATGTAAAAAAACACTTGCAGCCAATCCGCCACTTGTTTTTGTCTTGTTAAAAACTTCCGCGAAATCTTCCATTTTCCCTGCGCCACCAGAAGCAATAACAGGAATGTTAAGACTTTCGGAAACCCGATTTGTAATATCAATTCGGAAACCCGCTTTTGTCCCGTCACCATCCTCGAGGTTAACAGAATTTCGCTAGCACCACTTTTTTCTACTTCCTTTACCCAATCCAAAGTTCCCCAATCGGTTTCCTCTTTCCCACCACTCACAAAGACTTTTTGTGTTACGTTGACATTGCGTGTATCTACCGCAACAACGATACATTGCGAACCAAACTGCGCCGATAAATCAGTAATCAATTGCGGATTTTTTACCGCCGAAGAATTTACCGAAACTTTATCAGCACCTGCATTAATAACCGTCGAAGAATCTTCCACAGAATTAATCCCGCCACCGACAGTAAACGGAATATTAATCGCAGCTGGAATTTTTTTTACCATTTCGGCAAGAGTTTTTCGCTTTTCTAAAGTTGTCGAAATATCCAAAAACATCAATTCATCAGCGCCTTCATCAACATACTTTATCGCCAATTCTACAGGATCGCCAGCATCGCGCAAGCCAACAAAATTGACACCTTTCACCGTTCTCCCATCTTTGATATCAAGACACGGAATGATTCTTTTCTTTAACACATTTTTTGTATTTACAATTATTTGTTTTTAGATCTACGATTTGGAAATTCAGATTTACGATGTTGGATTTTTGATTTACAATTTAATCTCAAATCGCTAAATCTTTAATCGTAAATTAAAAATCGTAAATCATTTATTTTTTTTATTTCTTAAGGTTTTTATTGAACTAACAACAATTGACAAAATTTCATTAAGCTTAAGTTTCAAACCTTTAATCTTACTTGACTGAAATAAGTTAGATTCCTCTAAAATCTCCAACCAAAAAATAGTTTCGTCAGTTTCCTCTTCAACAATTTTTAGTTTATTAATAAAATCAGCTGTTGATTTTGCTCGACAAGCTGCACGATAATTCGCTCCTACAGAAGTCGCACATTTAACAAGTTAATAGCAATTGCCCTTATAGCAATAGAGTGTGGAAATTCATCAATCAAAAGAATCACATCAACCCCAACTTGTTTTGTTCGTTTTTTAATTAATTCTTGCATGTGTCAAATATTTACGATTTTAGATTCATTAATTTACGAATAATTCAATTGCGATCTTGATTTTAAATTGAATTTACAATTCGTAAATCGCTAAATCATCAATCGTAAATCAAAATTCTTACTTTAAAATTTGTATCAATTTTTGATTTTCTTCGGCAGTTCCAACATTTATCCTTAAAGCATTCGGAATTGTGGGAAAACGTTTGCTACACAATATTTTCGCTTGAATTAAATTGTCGTAAAAAGCTTCTCAGTTTTCGACTTCAACCAAGAAAAAATTAGCATCTGAATCGTAAACTTTTTTAATACTTGAAGAATTTTCAAAAGCTTGCTTCAAAATACTTTTCTGAACCAAAACTTCTTGTAAACGACTTTTGGATTCATCGACTTTTTCCAGTTCTTGAAGTGCCATATTCATGATGACTTCACTGATATTATAAGGCGCTTTTGTTTTGTTAATTAAAGAAATAATAAACTCCGAAGACAACGCCATCCCAATTCGTAAACCTGCTAAAGCACGAGCTTTTGAAAGGGATTGTAAAACAATTAGGTTTTCAAATTCATTTAACTTTTCTAAAATCGATGTTTGATTTGAAAACTCAATGTAAGCTTCATCAACAACGACAATTCCATCAAAGTTTTTAATATAAAATTCTAAATCGTCAATTGAATTTCCTGTTTGATTGTTGGGCGAACACAAGAACAAAACTTTCGCACTTGACTCTTTAGCTTTATTTAAATATTCTTCTTTTTGCAATTGAAAATTAGTATCTAAATCAAGTGTGACAATCTTGTTTTCATTAATTGTTGCATAGAAACTATACATCGCAAAAGATGGATTCATCACAACAATTGCATCCTTTTTTGGATCACAAAAAATTTTAATAATAAGGTCAATCATCTCATCACTTCCATTTCCTAGAGCAATTTGTGAACTTGGTACATTTTTAATCTCGGAAAGTTTTTGCTTTAATTTTTTCTGAGTCGAATCTGGATAACGATTAAAAGTCCCAAACGGATTTTCGTTAGCATCCAAAAGCGTGTAATCGCCGTCTGACAAAGTATCTCTAAAACTAATATAAGGTTGAAGCGCAAGAATATTTGGTCGAACAAATTTTTGTATCGGATTTTCCACTTTTTAAGATTTATTTGTTTTGATTGATTTGATTTAATCGATGTGTCACAGCATTTTTATGCGCAAAAAGTCCTTCTGCTTCTGCCATGATTTGGATGGTTTTTCCAAGGTTCTGAATACCTTGTTTTGTAATATTTTGAAAAGTAATTTTCTTTAAAAAAGAATCTAAAGAAACGCCAGAATAACTTCTAGCAAATGAATTGGTTGGCAAAGTATGATTCATTCCAGAAGCATAATCGCCAGCACTTTCGCAAGAATAATTTCCTAAAAAAAAACCGAACCTGTATTAACAATTTTAGAACTCCAATTCTCTGGATTTTCTACAGCTAAAATCAAATGCTTTGGCGCATAAAGATTGGAGATTTCAAAAGCTTCGGATAAATTTTCGACCAAAATAAATTGACTATTTTCAACGGCTTTTTCTGCCAAATCTTTGCGAGTTAAATTCTGCATCTGCGATTTTAACTCGTTTAAAGTTTCTTCAAAAACCCGTTCGTTGTCAGAAATAAAAACAACTTGACTATCGGCGCCGTGTTCTGCTTGCGATAACAAATCTGCCGCACAAAAACTCAGGAATCGTTTGTTTATCAGCGATTACCAAAACTTCGCTCGGACCTGCAGGCATATCAATCGCAACACCAAATTCGGTCGCCATTTCTTTCGCAGCAGTTGCACACTGATTTCCGGGACCAAAAATTTTATAAACTTGAGGAATTGTTTCTGTCCCAAAAGTCATCGCAGCAATCGCTTGCGAACCAGAAATGACGTGAATATCAGCTTTAATGTTATTCTCGTCCAGAAAGCGAAGAAGCGTATTCGTATAAGAGGTTGCAATTTTTTTTGAATTAAAATAAGACAAATCATCTGTATCAATACCTTTGGGAACCGCCATTGATACACGACATTTCGAAAATCCTAGATGTTCGACAACGTCAATTTTCTTAGACGTTTGGATCAAAAGATTTTCGCCAACTATCGCGACATCTACGACGCCATCTTCGAGATATTGCGGAATATCGGAGTTGCGCAAATAGAAAATCTCCAATGGAAAATTGTCTACGAAAACCTTCAGTTGGTGTTTACCGTCATTGTAAAAAATGCTGCAGTCGCGCAAAAGCTTGATGGAATCTTCGTAAAGTCGTCCGCTTTTTTGAATGGCAATTTTTAGTTTACTCATTTTATTTTTGAATTAAAGCCTGAGTAAATCGCGGATTCTGCCGATTAAAAATAAAAAATCCCGTTCGATTTACTCAAACGGGATTTTGATATTTTTTGTCAACTACATATCATTATCAGCTTGCCTGAGTGCAAGTATGATGATAATAATGATGTAATTGATTGTTATACATTTCTGTTATTTTGATGAAACAAGTTTAGAAATAATTTTTAACCGAAAAAAAATATTTTTCTAAAAATTTCCAGTTTAAAAGATAATATTTCTGAAATTTAAAATTTCCTAATACAATTTATTGTTTGATAAATTTAGTTGTAGCTTCGCTAGTTTTAGTTTTAATCTTAATTAAATACAAACCAGATTTCCAAGCTTTAACATCGATCGGCATTGCAGAATTTGATTGATAAAATAAATTTCCGCTTCCATCGAAAATTGAAATTTGTTCTACATCTTTTATTCCTTTAATATTGATAAAGTCAGAACTTGGATTTGGATAAACTTGAATCATATTTTTATCAATTTCGGAAGTTGCCAGATTGTCAAGATTTTGGATTTTTACATTATCCACTTTGAAACCCGATTTATAGTTATCGAACTCAAAATCAAACTCTTTAATCGAGTTAATTTGAGAATTAAAAGTCGAAGTTGTAACCTTAACATTGTCAATATAATATTCAATCTTTTTCGTAGTAAAATCGATATTTACTTTTAGGTTATACCATTTTTTAGCTTGCCAAGTTTTGGTAACAATTGTCGTGTCATTGCCAACTTCTAAAGTCGCATCATAACTATAATAAAATCCTCCCAGACGCTCGTATTCATCAACATCCATACTGTATAGCGACAACATATCGCAATCAGCAGAATTGAGATTATCCAGATAAATATCTGCCGAAATTGACATTCTATTATAAGCCGGTGCGTCATGGAAAATGCCGCCCCAATTCTCTTCTTGGGTTTCATCTGCGATAACAGCAACCGAGTTTGCGCCGTCCGTTGCAATCGTATTAACAACTTGCGAATGAGTCTCATCAACGTAACCCCAATTGCTCCAAGCTTTTTGTCCATGGAAGTTTCCAAGGTTAAAGCCTTCCGAAGTTTCAAAAGAGATTTTGGTTTCTTGTGCAGAAATAGTATTGCTAAACAACAATATCGAAAGTGTAGAAATAAGTAATTTTTTATTCATATTAATAGTTAAAGGGCTGCAAAAATAAATAAAGTTTTCAAACAGACTCAAAAATTTTAATATTCTTACATAAGTCATATTTCTAATTATTAATAATAAATTAAAATGCTTAATTTTGTGCTTTCTTAAAAAATTATGGAAAGTATAAAAGTTCACGACAAATCTTTTGTCCCTTATCTAAAGCACGAAGAAATCTTAACAATCGTCGATAGAATGGCGAAAGAAGTCTATGAAGAATACAAAGACGAACGTCCAGTTTTCATCGGGGTTTTAAGCGGTGTTATTCAGTTTTTCTCTGATTTTATCAAAGCTTATCCTGGCGAGTGCGAACTTGGTTTTATCAAAATGAGTTCTTATGTTGGGACAGAATCTTCGGGGATTGTCTTCAAAGAGATGGAGCTAACAAAAGACATCAAAGACCGTCACATCATCTTGATGGAAGACATTGTGGATACTGGTAATACAATCGAAAATCTTTTCACTTATTTTAAAGAAACACAACGTCCAAAATCGATTAAAGTAGCATCTTTGTTACTAAAACCGGATGTTTACAAAAAGGAATTCAAGATCGATTATGTTGGGAAAGAAATCCCTAACAAATTTGTTTTAGGCTACGGATTGGATTATGATGAGTTGGGAAGAAACCTAAAAGACCTTTATCAATTAGAAGACGGAAGTATCAACCACTAAATTTCTATACGGTCTCGCATCGTATTCCAAATAAATCTAAATAAAAAATGATTAACTTAGTATTATTCGGCCCTCCGGGAAGCGGAAAAGGAACGCAAGCGCAACATTTGATTGAAAAATTTAATCTTAAACAAGTTTCGACTGGCGACCTTTTCAGATTCAATATCAAAAATGAAACAGAACTAGGAAAACTTGCAAAGTCTTACATCGACAAAGGCGAGTTAGTACCAGACCAAGTGACCATTGATATGTTGGTGGACGAACTAAGAAAACCGTCTGACGCTGCTGGGTACATTTTTGATGGTTTCCCAAGAACAGCAAAACAAACGGAAGCTTTAGAACAAATTGTAAAAAATGAACTAAATGCTGATATTACGATTTGTCTTGCTCTAGTTGTAGAAGACGAAACGCTTGTGCAACGTCTTTTGAAAAGAGGCGAAACAAGTGGAAGAACTGACGACAGCAACGAAGAAATTATCCGTAACCGCATCCAAGAATATTATGCGAAAACGGCAGAAGTTGCAGAACTATACAAACAACAAGGCAAATATGTAGAGGTTAATGGTATTGGAGAAATATCAGAAATCGCAGAAAAACTTTTTGCTGAAGTTGAAAAAATTACAAAGTAATTTTTAAGTTATGAGTTATAAATTATGAGTTAGGTTTGTACTTATTTCTAAATTCATAACTCATAATTTATCATATATAATTAAAAAAGAAAACAAATGTCCAATTTTGTAGATTACGTTAAAATTCATTGTACATCAGGTCATGGCGGTGCTGGATCAGCGCATCTTCGTCGCGAAAAATACATTCCGAAAGGTGGTCCTGACGGTGGCGATGGTGGTCGTGGTGGCGATATCATCATGAGAGGTAACGGTCACGAATGGACGCTTCTTCCGCTTCGTTACACACGTCACGTGAAAGCTGGTCGTGGCGAAAACGGTGCTAAAAATCAGTTAACTGGTGCAGCTGGCGAAGATATCTACATCAACGTCCCAATCGGTACGATTGCAAAAAATGAAGAAGGTGAAATACTTGGCGAAATCCTAGAAGATGGCCAAGAAATCATCATCATGAAAGGTGGTAAAGGTGGACTTGGTAACGAACATTTCAAATCGTCTACCAACCAAACGCCTAGATACGCACAACCTGGACTTCCAGGCGAAGAAGGTTTTGTTGTTTTCGAACTAAAAATCCTTGCGGATGTTGGTCTTGTTGGTTTTCCAAATGCTGGCAAGTCGACGCTTTTAGCTTCAGTTTCTGCGGCTAAACCAAAAATCGCAAACTACGCTTTTACAACGCTTACACCTAACTTAGGAATTGTCGATTACAGAAATTACAAATCTTTTGTAATGGCAGATATCCCCGGTATTATCGAAGGTGCGGCGGAAGGAAAAGGTCTTGGTCACCGTTTTCTACGTCATATCGAGCGTAACTCTATCCTACTCTTTTTAATTCCTGCAGATTCTGAAAACCATTATAAGGAATTTGAAATTTTAGAAAATGAATTAAACGAATATAATCCAGAACTTTTACATAAAGATTATATTATTTCTGTTTCTAAAGGGGATTTGCTAGATAACGAATTAAAAGCTGAAATCTCAGCAGAGTTCCCAGAAGGGAAAAAACCACTTTTCTTCTCAGGTGTTACTGGAGAAGGATTGATGGAGCTGAAAGACGCTATCTGGAAAAAACTACACGGATAACAATCACATCGCAATTAATTATGAAAAAACTACTATCAATTCGTGCATTAGGATTTTTAGCGACCTCTCATGCACAAACTACTTTTGGCGTACAAGCTGGTTACAACTTATCAACCATAAAACTTCTTGACGAAAACATCGATAGCAAATCTTATTTCTATGTTGGTGGTATTGTAGAGCACAACATTAACGACAAATTTTCTGTACAAGGCGAACTTTTATACACAGAACTTGGCGGCAAATTTAGTTACGAGATCACAAGCTTGGTTGGAAACGAAATTGTAACTATGGGCACTCAAACAGCCAATGTACATTTACCACAATTACAAATTCCGATTTCAGCAAAGTATTATATAACTATGCCTTTTTCGGTTTCGGCTGGACTTAACTTCGGCATTAATCTTAATCCGAATGTTAAATATTCTTTCCAAGGAGAATCTTTTTACGACGGAAAAATTGACAACATTAGTACACTAAACGTTTTTCCTTTTTTAGGAACAGCATATCAATTCCCCAATAATTTATTTTTGGACGCGCGCTATAACTTCAACTTTTTCAGTATGAATAAAGAAGGCGGATCAACGAAGGCTAGCTTTTTCCAAGTTGGTTTAGGTTATCGATTTAAATAATTTTTTGGAACGAAAATTGAAACTCCTTTTCAAAATAAAAGTTATGAAATATCTACTAAGCCTTTTCGCATTCGTGGTTTTAATGTCTTGTCAGACCCAAAAAAGCACATCAAATTATTCTAAAATAGAATACGAAACGACACCTTGCTTTGGTTTTTGTTCTGTTTTTAAATTGACAATTAATCCTGACAGAACAGCCATTTTTGAAGCAGAACGTTTTAATTTTGGAGAAGGACATTCTAAAGATGATTTTTCAAAACCAAGAGAAGGCACTTTTAAAACAACTATTAAGGCTGAAGATTACGCAAAATTAGTGACAATGCTTGATCGTCTTAATGCAAAAAGCCTTAATGATAAGTACGGAAATTACAATATCACGGATTTGCCCACAAGTTTTCTTCGACTTAATTATAAAGATGGCTCATCAAAAAACATCGAAGATTATGGCAAAGATGGGACGAAAGAACTTGCCGAAGTTTATAAATTTATAGCAGATCTTCGAAAAAATCAAAATTGGAAAAAAGTAGAATAAGTCTTTATTTTATTTAACTTAACTTTGCACAATCAAATTCCTTCACCGTGAAGGAATTTCTTTTTTTTAAAATTAAATATTTTCATTTGAATTTCACAGACCTCAACCTTATAGAACCCATCATTAAAGCGGTTCAAAAAATAGGATACGAAACGCCAACCCCGATTCAGGAAAAAGCGATTCCGACCATTCTTAAAGGACAAGACTTTTTGGGTTGCGCCCAAACGGGAACAGGAAAAACCGCAGCTTTTGCGATTCCAATTTTACAAAATTTAATGTCTAGGTATTCGCCTACCAACAAAAAAATAAAAGCTTTAATCCTTACGCCAACGCGAGAATTAGCCATCCAAATTGAAGAAAACTTCAAAGATTATGGTAGCGATTTACCATTAAAATCTTTAGTAATTTTCGGTGGTGTTAAACAAGGCGCTCAAGAAGCTAGCCTCAGAAAAGGTGTCGATGTCCTTATCGCAACGCCCGGCCGATTGCTAGATTTCATCAACCAAAGAATTATCAGTCTAAAAGATTTAGAGATTTTTGTTTTGGATGAAGCGGACAGAATGTTGGACATGGGATTTGTGCACGATGTTAAAAAAGTTATCAAACTGATCCCTCAAAAAAGACAAACGCTGTTCTTCTCAGCAACGATGCCTAAAGAGATTAGTGCACTTGCTAACAGCATCCTGCACAATCCTGTAAAGGTTGAAGTAACGCCCGTTTCGTCAACCGCGGACACAATCCAGCAAAGTGTATTCTTGGTAGAGAAAAACGATAAATTAGATCTTTTAATTCATATTTTAAAGGATCAAAAAATTGATCAACTTTTGGTATTTGCGAGAACCAAACATGGCGCGGACAAAATTGCAAGAAGTCTTCACAAAGCAAAAATCTCTGCAGAAGCCATCCACGGCAACAAGTCTCAGAACCAAAGACAAAATGCGCTTAGCAATTTTAAATCGAAAAAAACGCGAGTTCTCGTAGCGACAGACATTGCTGCGCGTGGCATTGACATCGACGAACTGAAACATGTCTTAAACTTCGAATTGTCCGACGTTTCTGAGACTTATGTGCACAGAATTGGTCGTACAGGACGTGCGGGTAACGAAGGGACTTCTTTCTCTTTTGTTGATGGATTGGATCTTGTTAACCTTCGAAACACCGAAAAATTAATCGGTAAAAAAATTCCTGTGGAAAAAGATCATCCGTACCACACGGATAATTTAGTGGAGCAAAAGCGCGACAGTAATAACAAACCAGTTGCAGCGAGATCGCCACGCCCGTCTAAGACGCAAGAAAAACAAAAAGCCGCAAAAAAGAACTATTACAAAAAAAGTTCTAGACAAGGTAACAGATAACAAAAAAACGTCATAAGCAATTAACTTATGACGTTTTATTTTTTGGTTTGAACTTGAGTTTTAAAACTCGAAACCGAGTTTTATTTTGTTGATCACAGGATTGGCATAATGGCTCAAGAAATGTGTTTTAATCGCGACATCGTTCGCATCAATACTCCAAGACATTCTTCTGTTAAACAAGTCTTTTTCTTCCTGATTATAATATTTTGCGAAATCATTACTTTCTTTCAAAAGATCCAAAGCAATAAAATTATTCGGGAACAAATGATAATTACCGATAATGGCTTTATCAATCGACTCTGCAAGCAATTGAATTTTCTGGTTATTGTTTTCGGCATTCGTTTTAATAAGCTCCAAAGTATCATTAAGAACTTCCCCAAAATGAATATGAATTCGTTTTTTTTGTCCTAAAACACCCGCCATTACATTTTCGAAATCCTCGTTTTTAGACTTAACAACAACTTCTGATTTTTGCGCTTGTATCGCCTTGTAAGTTTTCAATTTATCCGTTGGATCATATTCATACGAAATGCTTACTGGGACGATGTTTAAGCTTTTAAAATAATCGCAAACTTCGTCTTTTCCGTTGGTCATCGCAATCATCTTAAGAACGCCAGGATGCGTCATATCGTTACCATCTTTGGTACGACCTTCACGTTGCGCAATCCAAACCGATTGATGCTGATTTAGGATTAAATCTTTGATGTAATCGGACATTAGTTGGCTACTCTTCAACAATTCGCGCGGCGAAACATCACGCTTCACCAAAAAGTTACGATTCAGCTTTGCTAAAACCATAAAAATATCACGTTGTACCAAGTTATCACCAATGGCAGAAGCCGTTAATTGAAAGCCATTTTCGAGTAAAGCTAAATTGATTAAACTCGTATCTAGAACGATATCGCGGTGATTCGAAATGAAAAGATATGTTTTATTTTTATCTAAATTTTCTAAACCAGAAACTGTTAAACCTTCCGAAGATTGCTTCAAAATATTGCGGATACAATGGCTAATCACTTTATCTTGAAAATCTTCGATACTATCAATTGATGCTAAAATTTCTGCAATGTCGTCCTCCGATTTATTGGGAAACGTGAATTGCAACAAAGCCAGCATCATCGGATGTTTTGCCATAGATTGCAATGCCGGTTGTACCTCTTCTTTATTATAAAATCGAATTGAATCTAAAAAAGAATCCATAATTATTTAATTCCAAATATTTTTAATGCGTTCTCGGTGGTCGCTTTGTTAATTTCTTTAAATGAAAGTCCATAAATGTCTACCAACTTCCCAGCAACCAATTCTACATAAGAACTTTCGTTGCGCTTCCCACGATGCGGAACGGGCGCAAGATAAGGCGAATCTGTTTCTAAAACTATTTTATCCAACGGAATTTCGTTAAGGAATTGATCAATTTTTCCGTTTTTAAAAGTTACAACACCACCAATCCCCAATATAAAGCCTAAATCTATAGCGCGTTTGGCTTGGTCTAAATCTCCTGAAAAACAATGGAAAATCCCACGAAGTTTTGGATGTTTTTTACGGTCGAGAACCTCGAAAGTTTCGTCAAAACTTTCACGAGTATGGATCACAATTGGCCAATCTTTTTCTATCGCGCAATCGATTTGTTGTTCAAAAGCTTTTACTTGAATGTCCAAAGTTGATTTGTCCCAATAAAGATCAATTCCGATTTCTCCAATGGCAACATAATCTCTTTGGTCGATATAGTTTTTTACAATCTCGAGTTCTTTTTCCCAAGATTCTGGTTGTACCGAACAAGGATGAAGTCCCATCATTGCAAACATTTGGTTGGGATAATCGGCTTCTAAAGTGAGCATTTTTTCATGCGTTTCGGAATCGATAGCTGGTAACATAAACTTTTCTACGCCTTTGTCTAAAGCACGCTGAATCATCTCTGTTCTATCGTCATCGAATTGTTCTGAATATAAATGCGTATGTGTATCAATCATTTTTTGGTTGTTGTTGGTTCGCAGTTGTCAGTATTTGGTTTAATTGTTAGTTGTCAGTTGTCGGTTATTGGATTTTTGTGTATTTAAAAATCGTAATTCTTATTTCGTAATTCATAAATCCTAATTCATAAATCCTAATTCATAAATCCTAATTTGTAAATCTTAATTCGTAATTCACGAATATTAACTCTTGAATCCAAACTCTCTAATTATCCGAAATCCGCAGCCCGACTTGAACGGAGCTCTTTTTACAAAGCGTTGCGACGCAAAAAAGCGAGAGTGGAAGGCGGAAATAGCTGCCCTAAAAATCTAAATCTGAGAAAATCGGATGTTTAACTTTTTGACGTTGCGTATTGATTTTCTGTTTTAAACTTTCTAAAAACTTTTGATGTTTTGGCCCTTCTTCATCAGAAGATTTATGTTGAAGCGCAGATTGGATTTTACTGTTTTCGTTAATGAAAATTTTGGTTTCGTCATCGAAAAATGCGTTTCCAAATTTCTCCCAAACATACTGAACCGCTTGCGTATTCGGGTGCAACATATCGTCTTTGTAAAAGCGATAATCGCGCAAATCGTCCATCAATATTTCATAAATCGGAAGATAATGACAGTTGCTATAATTCGGGATGACATCGTGGATTGCAGTCAATAATTTCGCTTTGCTAAGGCTATTTTCTGTCATGCCATCTTTGGTGTGACGAACAGGGGACAAGCTGAACAAAATCTGCACATTGTCAGGACAAATATCCTTAATACACTCGATGCTTTCTGCAATATTTTGACGAAGCTCGTCATTGGAAAGCAATCTTTTATTAAAGAATTTTTGCGGAATCTTATGACAATTGGCAGCGATTTTATTCTTTGGTAAAAACTCATAAATAAATGCGCTACCGTAAGTGACAATCACCCATTTTGAAGTTTGCAAAAAGTCGTTGGCAGATTGAAGTTTTGAGTTGATTTGTTCCAAAGTTTTGTGCGCATAACGCGAGTCAAAAGACGAATGATGATCGAGACTCATGAACAAATCGTTGGCTAAAATAAGATCTGCTTCGGTGTAATCTTTCCCTGCATAAATCTTCTGAAATGCTTTATTAATCGCAAACGGATTGAACAAAGTCCCAAACGGATTGTGAAAAGTTTTGAGCTGTCCATCCGCTAATTTGGAACTAATTTCGGAGGCGAAACATGAACCTATCGAAAATATAGAATCTTCGATTTGGATTTTTTCTTCAACGACATTAATGTCAACTTCTGTTCTGAAAATCATGATTTACTTTTCTCTTTTTAATAGATATTCTGCAAGTTCCAAAAGCGGTTTTTTATTCTCCGCAGGAACATCGATTTTATTTAAATATTCTAAAGCAATTTCGCTGTGTTGATGTACCAAACGAAGGACTTTCTCTTCAACCTTTGTCATACGGAAAATCTTTTCGACACCGTAGATTTTGTCAACATTATCAGTTTTTTTGGTGTACCAATAATCTAATTCTTTACGCTCTTCCTCATTAGCATTTTGTAAAGCGGTTAGATATAGAATTGTTTTTTTATTTTCGTAGATGTCACCAGCATGTTTTTTACCAACTGCAGCCTGATCACCATACACATCTAAATAATCATCCATAATCTGGAATGCGATGCCTAAATGTTTTCCGAAGTTGTAAATAGACTCTGCATCGTCGTCACTCGCACCAGCGATAAGCGCACCAATCTGCAACGAGGCAGCACTAAGAGAACCTGTTTTGTAAGTAATCATCTTGATGTAATCGTCATGACTAACATCGTTCATACTTTCAAAATTAACATCGTATTGTTGCCCTTCGCAAACAACAATCCCGGTATCTGTAAATATTTTAAGACATTTTTTAAAAAGAACAGGTTCTAAATCTAAAAAATATTGATAAGCTTTAAACAACAAATTATCGCCTGACAAAATTCCGATATTAAGACCATAAAGCGTATGTATTGTCGCCTTATTACGACGAAGTGGTGCCTCGTCCATAATGTCGTCATGTATCAACGTGAAGTTATGAAAATACTCAATCGCCAAAGCTGGCTTAATCGCATCTTCTAACTTACCACCAAAAAGATCACACGCCATAAGAACCATAATAGGTCTCATACGCTTGCCACCGTGTGACATAATGTAATTCATTGGGGCATAAAGTTCTTCTGGTTTGTCCAAGAAGACATGCTTTTCAACGGCTTCAGAAACGATATTTTGGTATTTATCTAAAAAACTCATAGTCGTATTTAATTTGACACAAAAATACAATTTTAAAACGGTTTAAGTCAATCAAAAGTATTATGAAAAACGATTAAAAACAAAAAACTTTGCCCTCAAGAGAAGACAAAGTTTGTATTTTAATTTAAAGTTTAAAAAAACTTAAAATGCGATAACAATAAGATATGTAACCCCTGCAACAAGCGCACTAATCGGGATTGTAAGAATCCAAGCCCAAAGTAAGCTAACAGTAACACCCCATCTAACTGCAGAAATACGTTTTGTTAAACCTACACCGATGATAGATCCTGTAACTGTATGCGTTGTTGATACCGGAATACCAAAGTGATCTGTGATAAATAAGGTAATCGCACCAGCAGTCTCAGCAGATACACCTTCTAAAGGCGTCACCTTTGTAATACGTGTACCCATTGTTTTGATAATCTTCCAGCCACCACTCATAGTTCCTAATGCGATTGCTAAGAAAGATACCAAAGGCACCCAAATATAATGTTCTGTAAAGAAGTTAAATCTTTCGGCAGCATCCATTAATGCATATTGATCTTGCAACATATTAACGTGGTAATAGATAACCGCTGCTCCAATAATACCCATTACTTTTTGAGCATCGTTAAGACCATGACCAAGACTGAATAAAGCTGAAGAAACCAACTGCATTTTCTTAAACTGTCTTTCGGCTTTATGAGGATTTGATCTTTTATAAAGTTGAATAATGATTAACGTGATAATAATCGAAATAATCATACCGATTAACGGCGCCATGAATATGAACAAGAAAATAGGAATAACGACTTTAAATTTAACAACATCTTGTGTAAAGAGTTGCTTAAAAGCTTGTCCCAAAGTTTCGAAAAACCCAAGATCTGGATGCGCTACACTTATAGCATGATAATCCAAATACAAAGCATGCATCAACGCAGCACCGATAAATCCACCAATCAAAGTATGTGACGATGATGACGGAATACCAAACCACCATGTTAAAAGATTCCAAGCAATTGCAGCGATAAGACCTGCAAATATCACTTCGAGATTAATATAGTTTTCGTTGACGGTTTTCGCAATCGTGTTACCAATCTTGAATTCGCCAATGACGTAAGCAGCAATAAAAAAGGCTGCGAAGTTCCAAACGGCAGCCCATAAAACTGCTTGGAACGGTGTTAAAACTTTGGTTGAAACGATGGTTGCAATCGAGTTAGCTGCATCGTGAAAACCGTTGATATAGTCAAATATTAATGCTAACGCAATAATAACAATTAGTAAAATTGGAAAATCCATTCTTTTTTATTTTGATAGTTGAACAGACTTAAGCGTATTTAATAACAATACTTTCCATGATGTTAGCAACATCTTCTGCCTTGTCAGTTACTACTTCTAGATAATCAAGAATCGATTTTTGTTTGATGATAAGGATCGCGTCGTTAGTTTCGAATAACTTAACTGTTGCTTGGCTTAATACATCATCTGCAATGTTCTCGTAAGAGTTAATCTTGATACAAGATTCTTTAACCTCGTTAGGATTTTTGAAATCTTTAAGATTTTCGATAGCTTTTTTAAGCTCTACACAAGATTTATAAATTAACAATGAAAACTCAGAATACACTTTGTTCTCAGGTGTTTTGTAAAGGTAGATGTATTTTGCCGAAGCGTAAATGTAATCTGCAATATCATCAAGACCAGCAGCTAATTGGCTGATATCTTCTCTGTCAAATGGTGTAATAAAATTTTCTCCTAATTGTACAAAAACCTCATGCGTCAAGTCATCCATTTTGTGCTCATAATCACTCATTTGGTTAAGCATAGACTCATCATTAACATCAAACTCTAGCAATCCTTCGTGAAAAGTTTTCGACATATCGATTAATGTGTCTGCAATTCTTTCGAAAAGGTCAAAGAAAATCTTGTCTTTTGGCTGGAATGCTCTGAAAATATTACCAATTCCCATTTTATATTTATTTACAATTTTTGAATCCACAAATATCGAAAACTAGCTTAACCTCAATAATAAGCCAATGTTAACAAATCATTAACAATAAAAAACCTACATCGGCTGATGTAGGTTAATATTAAGCAATAATTTCAGGATTAGTTAGCGACTTCCGCACGCATATCTTTTCCTTTAAATTTCTGAGTTTCAAGACCTCTAAGTACTTCATCTTTGAAAGATTTCTCTATCTCGAAGAACGAAAACTTCTCAAGAATCTCAATATCGCCGATGTCGGCACGTTTTTTAGATTTCGAAGTTGCTTTGTTAAGGATTTCTAACATGTCCATTTTTTTCAATTGATCTCTTTTGCCAAGATTAAAGAAAAATCTTACCATGTTTTCTGAGTTACGTCTAGGTTTACGATCTCTACCACCGTCACGTCCGCCTTCTCTTCTCTCACGAGGTTCACCTCTTCTTTCGCGCTCTCTACCTCTTTCGCGACGACTTCCTCTGTCATCACCTCCATTGAATCTAGCTTCCACCAAGTCATTTCTGTCTTTGTAGTAAGTTGCTAACTCTTTCAATTGGAATTGAAGTAACTTGTGCACCAACTCTTCTTTTGAGAATTGAGACAAATCTGGGATTAATGCATCATCAAACGCAAAAACATCTTCAGCAGCACCTTCATTTAACAATTTTTCGAAAACACCGTTAACTTGCGCTTTCATAATATCGTCACCAGTTGGGATTTTACCTTCGTTGATTTCGATTTTTGTAGAGGCTTTTATTTGCTTAAGTTTTCTACTTTCTTCAGGTTTAATCAAAGCTAGAGAAATACCGTCTTTACCAGCACGTCCTGTACGACCACTTCTATGTACAAAAACTTCTGGATCATCTGGTAATGAGAAATGGATAACGTGCGTTAATGAGTCAACATCCAAACCTCTCGCCGCAACGTCAGTCGCTACAAGAATATCGATATTTTTCAAACGGAATTTCTTCATAACTGTATCACGTTGCGCTTGTGATAAGTCACCATGAAGAGCATCTGCTGCGTAACCATTTTGCATCAAGAAGTCTGCAACCTCCTGAGTTTCCATTCTTGTACGACAGAAAATAATCGAATATTGGTTAGGGTTAGCATCAATCATACGCTTTAGCGCTTCTTTCTTTTGACGGTAACCAACTACGAAATATTCGTGTTTGATGTTCTTTTTAACCTCATTAATCGATCCCACCGAAATACGATGAGGATTGGTTAAATAGTTTTTAGAAATTCTTTCAACCTCTTTGTTCATCGTAGCAGAGAACAAGAAAGTTTGTTTTGTTTCTGGTGTTTCGCTGATAATTGTTTCCAAATCATCTTTGAAACCCATAGACAACATTTCGTCAGCCTCATCCAACACCAACCAATGGATGCTAGAGAAGTCTAAAGCTTTTCTGTTAATAAGATCAATAACACGTCCTGGAGTACCAACAATAATTTGTGGTTTATCTCTTAAAGAACGGATTTGTTCCATAATACTACTACCACCGTATACCGCAGTCGTTTTGATGTTTGGTAAATACTTGGTGTAGTTTTTTATGTCTTTCGTAATTTGAAGACATAATTCTCGCGTCGGACAAAGCACCAAAAATTGGATTTTGCGACTCGTTTCGTCAATCATATCCAAAATCGGAAGCGAAAACGCTGCTGTTTTGCCTGTCCCTGTCTGCGCAAGTGCGATTAGATCGCGTATATCTGATAAGATAAAAGGGATAGTCTGTTTTTGGATTTCTGTAGGGCTTTCATAGCCCATCTCGCCAATTGCCTTCAAGATATCAGGACTTAAATTGGACTCGGAAAATAACTTCATTAAGTTGTATAAAATTTTTGCAAAGATACGATTTTATTTTTGACAATTTTTATAAACTTTTGTTAACAAAAATATATTGACCCTCAAGCTTCTAAAATCAATTTTTAAAAATTTAATTAAATAAAAACTAAAAATATTTTACCAATATTTGCTGTAAAAGTATCATCTTTGATACTTTCAAAATGTTTTGAACATCCATGAATGCATACAGCAACCTCGCAGAATATCTGCAATATTTGTCTCCTAGTTTTTATAAATCACGTTATTTTAAAAAACTCAAAAACCTCAACCCAACCAATATTATCGAAAGAAAAGTAGAACCAGAGTTTCTTTGGATTAAAAGTCATCTTAACAAAGACGCCGTATTTGTTGATATTGGAGCTAATGTTGGTGCTTATCTTTATGTTTTGGAAAATCATCTTAAACCGAAAAACATTTTCGCATTGGAGCCAAATCCCGAACTTACTGATCGTCTGAAAAGACTTTTCCCAAAAATGCACATTTTCTCCTCAGCATTGTCTGATGAAAATACAACGGCAGAATTTAAAATCCCTGTTATAAAAGGTCAAAAAGTACACAGCCGCGGCACTTTGCAAACGCAACTTAAAGAAAAAGACGAAGAAAATACAATTCTTCAAAAAGTACATGTCGTGAAAATGGACGACCTTAATCTTAATACTTCAAAAATTGATTTTATTAAAATCGATGTTGAAGGCAACGAGATGAAAACTTTACGAGGCGCAAAACAAACTATCCTAAAACATCGACCAACATTAATGGTTGAGATGGAACAACGTCATCACACCGAATCGCTTTGGTCATTAATTTCAGAAATTGAAAATTGGGGCTTCAGCGCAAATTATCTTGATCGTGAGACTTTAGCTTTAAAAAAACTAACGGAAGAATTCATACTTTTGCAAAACGCTGATAATGTTAAAAATTATCAATTTTACATCAATAATATTATTTTCATACCGAATTAATAACTAAAACATGAGTGTTGTCGCACGACAAGGAATAAAATATTCCATTATTGGCTATTTGGGAACCTTAATAGGGATTATCTCGTCAATTTTTATTTTCCCTCACAATATGGAATTTTACGGAAAGTTACGTTTCCTCCTACCAACGGCTGAAATGTTTATCCCGATTGTCGTGTTTGGTTTATCTTTTTCGAATGTTAAATTCTTTCTTCAAACTCAGGAAGATGGTAAACATCACAATTTTTTGAGTCTTTCGCTTCTCGTAGTTGTTTTTAATTTTGCGATTTTTACGGCGATTTATTTTCTCGTCGCCAACCTATTCCCGAGTTTAAAAGAATCCGAAACCTGGAATATGAAAAAGCTCATTTTTCCAATGATTTTGATTTTGGCACTATCGTCAGTTCTCAATAAATTTATTACAAATTATAAAAGGATTGTCGTTTCTAATATTTTCGAAAACATTGTTCCGAAAATTGCAAACCTCGGTGCTTTCTTGATATTTTCGTATTTGGTTCTTAGTCATGCCGAACTTTATTCCGAAAAAGTTGCGTATGCTTTTTTCTTCGGAATGTTTGTTTTGACTTTTATTGGTTACTTTTTTTACACCAACAAGTTAGAAAAAATAAAACCTGATTTCAGTTTAGATTACATCAAACAAAATGGATTTTGGGTACAGGTTTTCAGTTATAGTTTGTTTGGTTTCTTAGGAAATATCGGCAATTATTTAGCGGTGAGAATCGACAATTACATGATTGGCGAATTCATCGATTTCGAAGCAAATGGTGTCTACAGTACGATTTTGTCGATCATTACGATTATTAATATTCCGCAAATGGGATTGTTTAACATTTCTGCACCCATAATTAATAAAACCATTGCAGAACATAATTACACCGAACTTGATCGCTTCCACAAAAAAACATCATTAAGTTTATTTTTCCTTGGGCTGACGCTTTATTCGTGTATTTTGGTTGGCTTTCCGTATTTGACAGATTTGATCAAAAACGGAGCTTTACTAAAAGAAGCAGAACCCGTGGTTTGGATTTTAGGTTCCGCATTTATTTTTGACTTAGCAACAGGATTTAACGGACACATTATTTCTTTGTCAAAATATTATCGTTTCAACATCATCGTTATGCTAATTTTGGCGAGTTTAACCATCGGACTTAACTTTGCTTTCCTTAAATATACAGACCTCGGCATCATCGGAATTGCGATGGCGACAGCAATTTCTTTAACGACTTTCAACCTTATCAAAATCATTTTTAATTATCAAAAATTCAAAGTTTTTCCTTTAAGTATGGAGATGCTTTACGCTTTGGTTTTAAGTTTTATAGCCATTACAGTGGCGATTGTAACGCCAAATTTTTCAAACAGTCTTTTGAATTTATTTTTAAAACCGAGTATCGTTCTTGTAATTTTAATGATTGGTAATCATTTTTTGAAAATCTATCCTTTGGATAAATACCTTAACAAAGATTTCTTTAGAAGTTTAACGAAGTTTAAATAAAAAAGGAAAAGTTTGGCAGGGTCAACTTTCGAAGGACTTAATTGCCTAGAGAAAGCTAATATCGTCCTAAAAAGGCAGAAAGAGAATTAACCAAAAATTTCCTTGATTCTTACATCAAAATTAAAATTAATTTTCGTAATCAACTCATTTTCCGTGGATTAAGTTATCAACAATTTATCCACAGAAACTTAGCAATATTTTGCCGTCAAGTTTTTCTAAAGTATGAATAATCAAGACTTTATCATCTAGCTTAACTTTGTTCCAAAAGAAAGAACCTGCGAAGCGACTTTCCTGTACTTCCGCTTCCAGACCTTGATCAGCGACTTTTATCTGTTGTGGAAAATAGAAATTTTTATCCAAATTCAACCTAGTTTTCTCTGAGTCTTCAAAGACATTAACTTCACCCAAAAGTTTAGCAACATATTCATTCGTAGGCTGTTGATAAATCAATTCTGGACTGTCATATTGCAAAATTTCTGCATTTTTAAGAATCGCTACTTTGTCAACCCATGGCATAATTTCTTCTAAATTATGTGTCGAAATAATAACCGAAAGTCCCAAATTTTTAACCAAAGAAAAAAACTTATCTCGTAGCTCGAACTTTCGCGATGTATCCAGATTGCTAAAAGGTTCGTCCAGTAAAAGCAATTTTGGAGTTACAGACAAAGCACGCGCAATCGCAACACGTTGTTGCTGCCCGCCACTCAGGTTTTTAGGAAGAACTCTTGCAAAACCTTTCATCCCAACCGCTTCTAGAAGCTCTGTAACCTTTTCGTTTTTAGTTTTTAAATTAATGTTTGAGATAAATTTTCCAACGTTATCAAAAACCGTGGCATAAGGCATCAAGTCATATTGTTGCGCTACCAACTTCATTTCTGCTTCGCCAGGAACAAGATTCCCTTTTGGACCTTTTAATTTTTTTCCATTGAAAATAATTTCGCCATTTCGCCAATCGTGAAGACCATAAATCAAACTTAATAGTGTTGATTTTCCGCATCCACTTTCGCCCGCCAAAGCAATAACCTGCCCTTCTTCCATAGAAAAATTAAAGTCCTGAAATAACTTTTGGTCGGGTAAATAACTGAATTCTAAATTGTTTATCTCTAAAAGCATTGTGCAAAATTACAGATTTTAAAATACTGATTAAATTTGTTATATTAGCAAAATAATGTCTTAATTGTAATTTAAAATGAAAAAGAATTTGTTTTTTGGCGGCTTAGCTGCGTTGGCGATTACTTTAACGCTTATCTCTTGTGGAAAAGATAAGCCCGTAACGAGTGAGAGCAATGAAGTCCTAACTACAAAAAAAGGACAAGTCTATGTTGTTGATACGATGAATAGTAAGATCGAGTGGAAAGGTTTTAAAGTTTTCAAAACGGATAATACAAGCCATTTTGGTTCTATTAAATTTGAAAATGGGGAAGTTACAATTAACGAAAACAAATTAGAAAGCGGAAAATTTGTGGTAGCGCTTAACACGCTTACTAACAGCGACATCAAAGATGCTGAAGAATCTGCAAAACTAAATGCTCACCTTAAAAGTGCTGACTTCTTCGATGTAGAAAAATTCCCGACTGCATCATACGAAATTACAAAAGTGAGCGAAGCACCAGCTGGAAGCGATTACAACACAGTTTTGGATGGTAATCTAACGATAAAAGGGATCACCAAACCTATGAGTTTTAATGCTAATGTAAAAACTGGCGAAGGCGAATTGCAAATTGCGACCGAACCTAAAGATATTAGCCGTGAAGAGTTTGGTATCAAATTCCAAATTCCGGCAGCTAATGGTTTAATAAAAGATGAAATCAACATCCAAATGTTGATGAAAGCCATCGAAAAGAAATAAATTTTATTTAAAAATTATATAAAATCTGCCCATAGTTGGCAGATTTTTTTGTTTTAAATAAGGATAAAATTTGTAATTTTGCAACTTATAATTATACCTAAAAGATGATAGAAAGAATTGATGAATTATTGGTTGAAGTAGAACAATTCAGTTCTTCGGCAAAAGAAGAAATCGAACAATTTCGCATCAAATTCAACGGAAAAAAAGGCGTATTGAACGACTTTTTTGAAAAATTCAAAGAAGTCCCTAATGATCAGAAAAAAGATTTTGGTCAAAAAATTAACAGCCTAAAACAAGCCGTTGCTGCGAAGTTGGAAGATCTTAAAAATGCTTCTGAAGGCCAATCTAACATCATAAAAGACGACCTTACAAAACCTGCTTTTCCTTTAGAATTAGGAACGAGACATCCGATCAACCTTGTTAAAAACAGAATTATCGAAATCTTCCGTTCTATCGGTTTTGCCATTGCTGACGGTCCAGAAATTGAGGACGACTGGCATAACTTTACGGCGCTTAACTTGCCAGAGTATCATCCAGCGAGAGATATGCAGGATACTTTCTTCATCGATACCAATCCTGACATCTTGCTTCGTACGCATACATCGTCTGTACAAGTGCGTTACATGGAAGAAAATCAACCACCGATTCGTATTTTGTCGCCAGGTAGAGTTTTCAGAAATGAAGCAATCTCGTCTCGTTCGCATTGTATTTTCCACCAAATTGAAGGTTTATACATCGACGAAAATGTAAGCTTTGCAGATCTTAAACAAACCATCCAATACTTCACAACAGAGTTATTTGGAAAATCAAAAATAAGAATGCGTCCGTCGTACTTCCCTTTCACAGAGCCAAGTGCAGAAGTTGACGTGTATTGGGGACTTAACTCTGAGACCGATTACAGAATTACAAAAGGTACAGGTTGGTTAGAGATTATGGGTTGCGGAATGGTAGATCCTGCCGTTCTTAAAAACGTTAATATCGACGCTGATAAATACAGTGGTTTTGCCTTCGGAATGGGAATCGAGAGAATTGTTATGTTACTTTATCAAATGAGCGACATCCGTATGTTCTTAGAAAATGATGTAAGAATGTTAAATCAGTTTAAATCTTTATAAAATTAAAATCCACCAAGTTGGTGGATTTTTTATTTCGTTTTATTTTAAAATTTAAAACCAATTCTTAGCACGGTTGTAATCTAAATAGTAAGTCAGCTTTAACGAAAAATTGTGAACCGCCGGCTCAGCAAATAATTGATTATAATTATTCTTCATACCCAATCGCGATTCGTTAAGATAATTCTGAATGGCGTTTCGATACAAAAAAGTCAACTGACTTCCTGGCGCAAACCACCAACTGTAACGCAGATCGATATTCCAAGCGTTGTAAGTACCATTCAGGTTTTTAGTGAAATTATTAGTGGGTGTCACATCGCCATCGTTGTCGAGTGTATAAAATTGTTTGTAAGTAACATCCGAAAAATAATGGCGGAATGCTAGACTCAGAGCCATTTTATTATTAAATGTATACTTAGAATTAAGACTATTTTCCAAGGTATTTCTTTGACGTCGTCCAATATAGATTCCAGCGACATCCTTGCCAACATAACCTTTTTCATTATTACTAAAACTCGGTTGAATCTGCCAAAACACATTGAATTTATCAGAGAAACGATAACGCAGAATCAAACTTGTTGACACCAGATTCCGAGCTTTCTCATTGTAAGCATAATAATCCACATTAATATTAAACTGAAATTTTTTACGACTATCACTTTCGAACCAAATCCAAGAATCAAAATATGATGGAACATTTAAGAATCGACCTTCTGCGCGAGGTTCGTAGATATCTTTTTGCCCAAAAGGCGTTGCTTCCACTCCAAAACCATAGTTTTCAAACTTTTTATTTTGAAACTGATTGTTATGATTTAGCACAAAATTATTATACAAAAAAGGTGATAATCGCTGATAATATTGTGCATTAAAATTCAAAAATATTTTATTAAATCGCTTTGATGGCTGCAACAATCGGTAACCGTACCACGCATTATAATTGGCAAAATTCGTCATGGTCGAAAATCCCAAATCATTAATATCCCAATCTTTCGTCGTAATCCCAGCATTGATATCAAAGCGGTGTTTACCATCAATTTTTCCGAATCCGAATTGATTTTTAGTCCCAAATTTTGTTTCTTCAGTCATCACCCAACTTCCACGCAGATTTCCGTAAAAATTATACGTATTTTTCTTATTGTTAATCGACCAAAGCAAACCTGTCGCATTCGCATCTCGGAAACTTCCGTCACGCACAGTGCTTGTATTAATCAAACTTACAGAAGAATTTTCGTTAAATCTTTGGTCTAAAACTAATACATTATAATTTGCCCAAGGTTCCACAACTTCTTTACGAATTTCTCCAGTTGTTTCATTTTCTATTGTTGCAAACATCTTTTGCGTCACTGCATTGAAAAACCCAATTCCTAAACCTTTGTTGGTACGTCCAGAAATCTTAAAAGAATTAAAGAGTTTAACTTTCGCAGGAAATTCAGTGATTTTTTCATCATCTTTTAATTCAATTTCTCCTGAAGGCGAGCCTCCAATTCTTCTTGAATAAAACAAATTTCCTTTACTAAACAATTCCGTTCCTTCAGTAAAAAAAGGTCGTTGTTCTGCAAATTGTTGTTCAAACGGTGTCAAATTAAGAATTGAATTATCAAAATTAGCTTGTCCAAAATCCGGAATTAAAGTCATATCGAACGTAAAGGCATCATTAATACCATATTTAACATCCATTCCACCATTCAAGTTGGTCGTTGTTTCGCCATCAAAACGGTTGACATAAGTTGAAAAATATGGCATAAAACTCAGTCTTGTTGGTGGTTTTATGTTTTCAATGCCTGTTAAAATACCATCGAATAAGGTGTAAGAATTCTTTTTGTTATCGACGAAATTCCAGTCATAAAAGACATTCGTACGTTGTACTTTTCGGAAAAGATTAATCCCCCATTCTTGCACATCTTTTTTAGTAAAACGCAATTCGGAAAACGGAATCATAAACTCCGCAGTCCAGCCGTCTTCCGTAATTTTAGCCTCCGAATGCCAAACGCCGTTCCAAGAATCGTCCTCGCCATCGGTCGTTAATTTCGCATCATATTGTACACCCGCCGCAGTTACAACAAATTCTAGACTTTGCTGCTTATCATTATAACCGTTAAGCGTCAAACCTACAAAATCATCGTTGGAAATCCCGTCGCGTTCAGTTAATTCTTTTGCAATTTTAGAAGGTTCAGGATCGTGCATTTTCATCATAACGTACAATCCCAAATCGTTGTAAAGTATTCTAACTTCGGTTTTAAAAGCTTGTTCCGAGGGTTTTCCGTTATTCGGACTGCGTTCGATAAAATCTGTTGCTATCGGGACTTTTGCCCAAACCTCATCCGAAATATCGCCATCAATTTTCGGCGTCACATCAGATTTGATAGTGGACATTTTTTTCCGAATAATATTGTCAGTATTGTTAGTTTCTTGTCCAAAATACAGCGCGGAAATCAAAAGACAAAATCCTAATGAAAAATGACGTTTCATAGTTGTGTGTTAGTTATAACAATTAGACTATCGAAGTGATAATTTTATTACATCATTTTTAAAACAAAACACTAACACGCTGATTAACAAATAAAAAAAGTCGAATTACTTCGACTTTTAATTTTTAAAATATTTAGATTAAATTTTATTTCTGAAAATTAACTGGATATTTCGTCCCAGCAATCTTATCAATACTCGCCTTAATCGCACCAACTGTTAATTCTGCTTTAATAAGAATGGGGACTCTATTTTTGTCGTTTGACACCCAAAGTGTTACACCTTCTTTTTCTTTAAAAACGCGACCACTCATTACAGACGGAATGATTTTAAGACAATTAATCTTTCCAAATTTTGTCGAAACGTTTTCTGTACCCGCAATTCTCAACTGAAACGGAAACATCTCATCATCAATCCAAACATTCATTTTGATAACATTTCCGACCTTTAATTGATCATCATCCAAATTTCTTAAATAATAGAAACTCGATAACATATCTTGGACACCCTTTGCTGTGTTAATCGTCTTGGCAGGACGATCGGTATTTTTTTTATCAACCAAATAAACGGTTTGATTAACGTGATTAAAAGTACTCTGCAAATGTTGACGATAACTACCTTCGGCAACATTCCTCACATAAAAATAAGGCTGACCATAAAGATTAATATAACTCTCGTAGACGTCGTTTACTTTAAAAAAAGCTTTAACCGCGCCACTTGTCTGCCCAACACCTTTTACATAAAAGTAAGGCTTGTTGTTAAGTGTCGCATTAGAAGTCGTCAAAGTTGCTGATCCAGCCGTTAAAAAACCGTAATGGATACGATACGTAAGACTTTCTCCGGCATTAATATTATCGTATTGAGCCGACGATAGCGCAAAAACTACCATAGAAAATAATAGCAATAATTTTTTCATCCTTTTATATTTGCTTAGTTAATAGACAAAAACGTTGCCAAATATAAGACAAATAATAAAGCCTTTAAATTTGAAAATCTAAAGGCTTCATATTTTTTTTAAGAAATTTGAGTTCCGCTTTTGATGATAGCATTTTTCTTAACGACGACAATTCCGTCTTTTACCGAATAAGTATCATAATCGCCATCAGGAAGATTTTTACTTCCAATAATACGGACATTATCACCTATTTGGCAGTTTTTATCCAAGATTGCGCGCTCAATATAACAGAATTTACCGATCCCGATATTGGGTGATTGTTGAAGTTCATTTTCAACAATTTCGTTGGTTGTTTGATAATAATCGGCACCCATAATGTATGAACTAACAACAGTAGTTCCTTTATCAATACGACTTCTGTTACCAATAATCGAATTCTCAATCTTTGCTGCCAAAATAATGCAACCATCACCAAAAACCGCCTTGCTAACATAAGAACCATTAATTTTTGAAGGTGGCAACATCCTTGCTCTTGTATAAATCGGAGAAGAACTGAACAAATTAAACTGCGGTAAATCTTGAGCTAAATCTACATTGGCTTCATAAAAAGACTCGATCGTACCGATGTCTGTCCAATAACCATCGTATTGAAAGCTCAAAGTTTTATATTGACCAATCGCCTGAGGAATAAAATCTTTTCCAAAATCATCACCTTCACCTTCAGCGAAAAGTTTTCTTAACACGTTTTTCGAAAACACGTAAATCCCCATCGATGCAAGATAATCTTTGCCTTGGCGTTTATTAGTTTCGCTAACCTCAGACTTCCATTCTGGTAAAATATCTGCGCTTGGTTTTTCTGTAAAGTCTGTGATATTTCCGGCTTCATCAGATTTTAAAATTCCAAAACCTGTTGCATCTTTAGCATTAACTGGGATCGTCGCAATCGTAATGTCGCCATTATTTTTTTCGTGAAAATCAATCATCTCACGGAAATTCATTTGGTACAATTGATCGCCTGACAAAATCAAAATATAATCGTACTCATATTTAGTCAAATGCTTCATAGATTGGCGCACCGCATCAGCCGTCCCTTGATACCATTGGTCATTTTCAACATTTTGTTCAGCTGCCAAAATATCGACAAAACCTTTGCTAAATGTATCGAAATGATAAGTATTCTTGATGTGCGAGTTAAGCGACGCCGAGTTGAACTGCGTTAAAACCAAAATCCTGTTGTAGCCAGAATTGAGACAATTAGAAATCGGAATATCAACAAGGCGGTATTTTCCCGCAATTGGCACAGCTGGCTTGGATCTAGAATCGGTCAAAGGAAACAATCTCGATCCTCGTCCACCGCCCAACACTATGGAGATTACATTTGCTTTCATATTATAAGTCGTGTTTTTGATGTCAATAAATTGGATTTCTTAATTTGGATTTGATGTCTGATTTTCAAATCAGTACTCGTATAAATATAAGTAATTTTCAGCGGATTTCTCCCAAGAAAAATTAAAATTCATATTATTTTCTATTAACATTTTCATCATTTTTTTATTTTCGAAAATTGTTAAAGCTCTTTGCATCGCATGGACAACACTTTCGGCATTAGCATCAGTAAAATTAAAACCACTTCCACCACTCGAAATATCTTCTACAGTATCCTTCAAACCACCTGTATATCGCACAATCGGAATAGTTCCGTATCGCATTGCATACATTTGGTTAAGTCCGCAAGGCTCCACGCGTGACGGCATCAAAAGAAAATCTGCCGAAGCATAAATCTGGTGCGACAAATATTCTTTATAACCCAAATCCAATGCAAAATTAAACTGATAAACTTTCTTAAGCTCTCGAAGTGAAGCCTCTAAATACGGATTTCCAGAACCTAGAACAATAATATTAAGCTTGCCATCACTTTCTTTAATAGCTTGTGAAATTATTTCTGGCAGCAGATCTGCACCTTTCTCACCAGCAAATCTTCCAATAAATCCGAACAAAGCCAAATTAGGATCAAGATCATAAGCTTCACAAAGCTGAACTTTATTTTTCCATTTTCCTATTTCGGCATTCTTAAGATCGAAATGCGCTGTAATCATCGGATCAGTTTTCGGGTTCCAAACTTCGGTATCAATGCCATTAATAATTCCAAAAGCTTTCTGCGCCTCTTGGTGCATGAGACTTTCTAAACCTTGAAAACTTGAAAATAACTCTTCCAAATAACCTTTAGAAACGGTATTAAAAGCGTGGCTAGATTTTATCATTGCAGCCATAGGATTAATCCTCGAATTCCAGTCTAGAAGTCCAAATTTACTAGCATCAAAAAAGGGTAAGTACTTGGACATTTCCCAACTCATACTGCCTTGGTATTCGCCATTATGAATCGTACCAATTGTTTTAACACCCTTCAAAAATTTAAAACTTGGACAATTCTCAATCATAAAAGGCACCAAACCCGTATGATAATCGTGACAATGCAAAATATCTGGACGAATTTCCATCGCCGACAACCAATGCAAAACACCATGCTGAAAAGCGATAAATTGCTCGGACTCATCATCATAACCATATACTTTTTCGCGATCTAGAAGTCCCGGAATCTTAACTAAATATAAGTCAAAACCGAGTTTTCTATTTTTTTCTTTATGAACAATGACTTGATACATCCGCTCAGCCTGATGAATAAAACCATCAAAAACTACTTCTAACTCATTATCATACACAAAAGCATTATTATACCAAGGCATCACAACACTAGCGTCCAAACCCATTTGATTTTGATATTTCGGTAAAGCGCCTACTACATCAGATAGTCCGCCAACTTTTGCAACAGGATAACACTCCATAGAAAGGTGAAAAATTTTCATAAAGTTTTGATATGTTTAATGTTCATTTTTTAGGATTAAACCTGACAATGGCGGCAATCGCAAATCCATTGTATAAGCTCTTCCCATTAGTTTTTTGGAAATTATTTTATTAATATTTGGAATAATGCCACTTCCTCCAAATTTTTTATCGTCAGAATTAAGTAATATTTTCCATCTTTTATCATCAACACCAACTTGATAATCCATGCTATTCGGTGTTAAATTAAGAATAATCATCAGTTTTTCCGACTTAGATTTTCCTTTTCTTAGATAGATAAAAATAGAATGATCGCGATCGTCTCCAGTAACCCATTCGAAACCTTGTTTGTCAAAATTTAACTCAAATAAAGCCTTTTCGTGGGAATAAATTTTATTTAATTCTTTAACAAATAATTGCAACTGTGCATGAATCGGATATTTTAATAAATCCCAATCGAGTTGTGTTTCAAAATTCCATTCGTTGGTTTGTGCAAATTCGCTTCCCATAAAGAGAAGTTTGGCGCCTGGATTTGTAAACATATAAAGATACAAAGCCCGAAGATTGGCATATTTCTGCCATTCGTCGCCATACATTTTATAAATCAAACTACTTTTACCATGCACAACTTCGTCATGTGAAAGCGGCATCATATAGTTTTCATTAAACATATAAAGGCTCGTAAAAGTCACCAAGTCTTGATGGAATTTACGATAAACAGGATCTTTTTTAAAATAATCCAAAGTGTCGTGCATCCAGCCCATCATCCACTTCATGTCAAAACCAATTCCGTCTTCGCTAACCGATTTTGTCAACTTTGGAAAATCCGAACTTTCTTCAGCAATAGTCACCACATCAGGAAAATTTTTATGAACTGCTAAATTAAAATCTTGAAGAAAAGATTTGGCTTCTAGATTAACATTTCCACCATGGATATTGGGTTCCCATTCGCCATCGTTTCTGGAATAATCAAGATGCAACATCGAGGTAACCGCATCAACACGGAGTCCGTCCGCATGATATCGATCCAACCAAAACATCGCATTACTTATCAAAAAAGATTTGACTTCTGGTCGTCCATAATTGAAAATATACGACTTCCAATCTGGATGAAAACCCTTGCGCGGATCTTCGTGTTCGTAAAGAAAACTACCATCAAATCTATGCAAACCGTTAGCATCACCAGGAAAATGCGAAGGCACCCAATCGAGAATAACGCCAATGTCATTCTGATGAAGTTGATCAATTAAAAACATTAAATCTGTCGGTGCGCCAAATCGTGACGAAGCCGCATAAAATCCAGTAATCTGATAACCCCAACTTGGATCATAAGGATATTCCATAACGGGCATAAATTCGACATGAGAAAATCCCATTTCTTTAACATAAGGAATTAATTCGCTAGCAATTTCACGATAAGTTAAAAACTCGTTAGGATTATTTTTACTTTTTAGCCAAGATCCGAGATGCATTTCGTAGACGGAAATCGGCGTTTTCATAACGGGAATTTGTTGACGTTTTTGTAACCATTTTTCATCATGCCAAGCATACCAAGTCGATGCAATCACCGATCCTGCCTGCGTCGCTTGTTCCATTTTAACTGCAAAAGGATCACTTTTTTCTAGAAATTCGTTTTTTTGAGTTTTGATGCTGTATTTATAAACGTCTGAAATCTTAATTTTAGGAATAAATGTTTCCCAAATCCCAGACTGATCCCAGCGTCCCGTCAAAAAATTCTTACTGTGTTTCCAATTGTTAAAATTACCAATAACCGAAACTTCTTTTGCGTTGGGCGCCCATACAGAAAAATAAATTCCTCTTTCGCCGTTAACAACAGCTTCGTGTGCACCAAATTTTTCATAAAGCTTAAAATGTTTACCCTCTCGAAACAAGTAAACATCCAGTTCTGTCCACAAAGAAAATGCGTCGTGATTTGACATAAATAAGGTATTAGAAGTCGTTAACAACTATAGCAAGTTAATCATTAATTAGAAACTGACAAGTTAAATTTTAACACAAATCAATATTTATAATTTTTAAACATTTAATCATATTCAATTAACATTAAATAACAAAACAATTATTTTACAATTAATTATTACACAAATGTTAAAGATGTTAAAATATTTCATAAATTAGAAGTCATTAACACGAACTAAAAGATGAAGTTTAACCTGATGACGCTAGATGAAGATGATCGCGATGTCTACATAACAGGAAATTTTAACGCTTGGGATCCGAAAGATCCAAATTTTAAAATGACAAAAATTGACAATGCACATTATTTCATAGATATCGCGGACGACAAGTTGCCAGATATCGTAGAGTATAAATTCACAAAAGGAGGCTGGGAAAATGTTGAAATCGACAAATATGACAATATTACAGCCAACAAAAAAGTAAAAAAAACAGATAAAGAATCAAATAATAAAGTCGAAAAATGGCGTATCAATTGGGGACCTTTCAAAAAAGAATTTTTTCCAAATGTAGAATTAATAGATGAAGCTTTCTACAGTCCACAATTGGACAAAACACGCAAAGTTTGGGCGCTTCTACCCTACAATTACCACGAAACCGAACAAGATTATCCAGTTTTATACTTACAAGATGCACAAAATCTTTTTAATGAAAGTTCGGCTTTTGGAAATTGGGAAATCGACAAAAAGCTGGCTTTATTAGCGGAATATGGACGTGGTAATCTCATCGTAATTGCAGTAGAACACGGCAATAACGACAGAATTAAAGAATATATTTTTGATAACGAAGAAGTTACCGAAGGTGCAGAAGGCAAAAAATATTTAAGATTTATAACAGATACACTTAAGGCATTTGTTGACAAAAATTATAGAACCAAAAAAGATCGCGACAACACAGGCATTGGAGGAAGTTCGTTAGGTGCGCTCATCAGCATCTATGCAGGATTTCTTTATCCTGAAGTCTATTCCAAATTGTTGATATTTTCGCCATCGCTTTGGGTGGAGCCGAATAATGATTTTCCATTGATGAAATTTAGCAAAGCTTTTTACACCAAAGTTTATCTCTACGGTGGTGCAAAAGAAGGTTCGCAAATGGTTGAAAGAATAGAAAAATTCGAAACCGCTTTACAAACTTGGGAGCTTCAAGATTATTTTGATTTTGAAACTAAAACAAGCATTAATGCTGAAGGAACACATCAAGAATTCTATTGGTCGCAAGAATTTCCAAGAGCGATAGAATGGCTGTATTATGATACGCTTGAAGATCCAACCACAATAAAAAAAACCTCTACAACTGAAAAAAATGGCTAAAAAAGATAGCATACAACAAACAATACAACTTTATACAACCGAAGATTGGTCAATTTCTAAAGCTGATTTTCCAAAAAATATGCAATTGTTTTTTTCTGCGGCAGAGAAAGAATTTTTCGTGATTGCCGAGGAAAATTCTGTGCAATATTTTATTGGTTTTGGAAAGAAGATAACAACCGCCAATCTTTTAGACATTGGAAAAAGTTTTTCTTACAAATACCGAAAATCTCTTCTTGCACAAAAACTTATTATTAAAAATGAGTTAAAGGACGATGAGTTAGAAGCCTTTATTATTGGACTTTTCCAAGGGACTTATCAATATCCATTCAAAAATGAACATCCTTTTTGGAGTTCTGATTTTGAAATTGAAACCTCTAAACAAGACAAAAAAACGATTAATGCGATTATAAAAGATGCAAAAGCCCTTTGTATAGGACAATTCGCTGGAATGGATTGGCTTAACAAACCTGCCAACCAAAAGAAAGTGGATGATATTTCTTCATTTTTAAACGAGATTTCAAAAAAATATAAGTTAAAATATAAAGCTTACAATCGAGAAGAATCGATTAAAAAAGGCTTAGGCGCTTTTGTAGCGGTTAATCAGGGAAGTGCTATGGATGCGGCATTTACCATTTTAGAATATCAAAGTTCTAAAAAATCTGCTCCGACGATTGGACTTGTTGGGAAATGTGTTTTGTTTGATACAGGTGGAATTTCAATTAAACCTTCTGCAAATCTTCATTACATGAAAAGCGATATGGGTGGCGCTTCAGCGGTAATTGGCGCATTAATCTATGCAGCGGAAATGCAACTTCCAATTAACATAATTGCGGTTTTACCAATAACCGATAATGCAGTTTCGGAAAAATCTTATTTACCAAGTGATGTCGTAAAAGCCTACAACGGAAAAACGATAGAAATTATCGATACCGATGCTGAAGGCCGATTAACATTAGCCGACGGTCTTTCTTACATCACCAAAAATTACAAATTGAACCATCTTATTGACCTTGCAACTTTAACGGGAAGCAGTGTAAGAATGTTCGGAAACACTTGTGGCGCTTATTTTTGTAATGATAATCAACTGAATCAAAAACTACAATCTTCAAGCGAAAAAAGTCAAAACAGAATCTGGAATCTTCCACTTTGGGATGTTTGGAAATCTGAGATAACTTCGGATGTTGCTGATTTTAAAAACATTTCATTAAAACCTGTTGGTGACTGTATTGTTGCTGCAAAATTTTTGGAACAATTTATCAACGATCATCCATCATGGGCACATCTTGACATCGCTGGTGTCGCCTACGGAAATGTCGAATATGCGAAAGATAAAGCGGCAACTGGCTACGGCGTACACTTGCTAGCGCAACTTTTCAAAACTTATAATTGATGATACAAAGTAAAATACGATGGAAAAAACTATTGTCTGTATATCCTGTTACTACAAAGGATTTGACTTTATTGATGAAGCTAAAAAACTTGGCAACAAAGTCATTTTGATTACCTCTGAGTCTTTGAAAACCAAAGACTGGCCTTGGCATGCGATTGACGAAGTCTATTATATGTCGGAGATTGCGCCTTCAACTTGGAATCTCGAACATCTTGTACAAGGATTTTCTTATTTAATGAAAATTCATCAAGTGGATGCTGTCGTTGCTTTGGACGATTATGATGTCGAAAAAGCGGCTATGATTCGCGAAACTTATAGAATCCCAGGCATGGGACAAACGACACATCGTTATTTCCGTGATAAGTTAGCGATGCGTCAACAAGCTTTGGATAACGATATTAATGTACCTGAATTTTCATCGATATTTAATGATGAAAAATTAAATAGTTTCATAGAAGAACATCCAGGTCCGTGGGTTTTAAAACCTCGATCTGAAGCATCTGCAAGTGGCATTAAAAAAATAAAAGATCGTGATCAACTTTGGTCTGTAATAGAAAATCTAAAAGAAGAACGTTACAAATTTCTCCTAGAAAGTTTTAAGCCAGGAAAGGTTTATCATGTCGATTGTCTCATTTATAAACATCAAATTGTTTTCGCATGTTGTTCGCAATATACCTCGCCGCCGATGAAAGTGTCGCACGAAGGTGGAGTTTTTGCAACAAGAACTTTGGATCAAAATTCGGATTTTACAAAAGCACTTTTAAAAATTAATCAACAAGTTTTAGAAAAATTTGGAATTAAAAACGGCGCAACTCACAGCGAATTTATCTTCGGAGATGATGGACAGTTTTATTTTCTAGAAACCTCATCACGTGTTGGCGGTGCGCACATTCCGGATATGATAGAAGCGGCAACTGGGGTTAATATTTGGAGAGAATGGGCAAGATTAGAAGATGCTTTATTACGCAAAAATGATTATTCTGTAGAGATTAAATCCAATCTTTTTGCTGGACTTTTAATTGCTTTAGCAAAGGAAAAAAATCCTGACACTTCGATTTTTAAATGTCCACAGATTTTCAAATTTTTATCCATTGACAATCACATCGGAATCGTTTTTAAATCCGAGTCTGAGCAACAAATTATTGAAGACCTCGACTGCGCCTCAGAAATTATCGCAGAAAGCATCCTCAATATATTACCACCTACAGAAAAACCAACCTCTTAAACTCACAAAAATGCAAATCGAACATACAGAATATTATTCTCACATTTTGGGGAGAAACTTAAAAATCGAAATTACAGGACATTTTGGATATCCTATCATTATGTTTCCGACCTCGCAAGGTTCTTACACTCAGAATACTGATTTTCATCTCAATGAAAGTATTTCCACTTTTATTGATGATGGAAAAGTTAAGTTATACAATGTCGAAACCATTGACAAAGATACTTTTTACGCGGATCATTTATCACCCGCAGAACGCATCCGAAACTACGAAAGCTACATTCAGTTTTTGGTGCAAGAATTTGTGCCTTCGATCCAAAAATTACATCAGACGCATCGTGTAGCTGTAGCAGGTTGCAGTTTTGGAGGTTATCATGCTTCTAACTTTGCTTTTAGATATCCAGATTTGGTATCGCATTTATTTTGTTTGTCTGGCGCTTTTTCGATTAGAAGTTTTATGGATAATTATCAAGATAATTTGGTGTATTTCAATTGTCCAGAAGAATTTATGCCAAATGATGAAGCTTGGAAATATCGACACATGCAGATTGTGTTAAGCACTTCTGACCAAGATATTTGTCTTGATAAAACGCGAAAAATGGCTGCAATTTTGGCAACAAAATCCATTAATTTTTGGTATGATGAAGCCAAATGGATTAACCACGATTGGCCACTTTGGCGCATGGTTTTCCCAAAATTTATCTCAAATTATTTTAATTAAATCATTTTAAAAACACATAAAAAAAGTACAATTATGGCTAAGAAAGTAGGAATATTATTTGGTATGGAAGACACGTTTCCATGGGCATTTATAGATAAAGTAAACGAGTTAGGTAACGGCGAAATCATCGCAGAACCTGTTATGATTGACAAACTGGAACAAGGCGCAGATTACGAATACTCAGTAATCATTGACAGAATTTCTCAGGATGTTCCTTTTTATCGTGCTTATCTTAAGAATGCTGCGGTTAACGGAACTTATGTCATCAACAATCCATTTTGGTGGAGCGCAGACGAAAAGTTTTTCAATAATGCACTCATGACAAAAATCGGAATTCCAGTTCCGAAAACTGTGCTTCTTCCATCACACGAAAGACCGACTAACACGTCAGAAACTTCTTTTAGAAACTTAAAATTCCCACACGATTGGGATTATATTTTTAAGTATGTTGGTTTCCCAGCTTATATGAAACCTCATGATGGTGGCGGTTGGCGCAATGTTTATCGTGTAGAAAATCAAGATGACCTTTGGAATAAATTGTCAGAAACTGAACAATTGGTGATGATGGTTCAAGAGGAAATTGTCTTTGAAGATTATTATCGCGTTTATTGTTTGGGCAAAAAATATGTTCATATTATGCCTTACGATCCACGTAATCCACATCATTTGCGTTACGTAACCGAATCAAAATACGAAGGTGAACAATTAGAAAAAGTTCTAAAAACAATTCATGATTATACTTTGAAAATTAATGAAGCTTTAGGATATGATTTTAACACGGTTGAATTCGCTGTAAGAGACGGAATTCCTTATGCTATCGATTTCTGTAATCCTGCGCCAGACGCTGATCGCAACTCGGTTGGTGAAGATAATTTTCAATGGATTGTGGAACATTCTGCAAAATTAGCTATCGAAAAAGCCAAAGAATATGTTTCTGGAAAACCTAATATTTCTTGGGGCGATTTCGTGAAAGATTCTGTTAAAAAATAGAGCTTTTCTAACATCAAAAACACAAACTATGCACAGATTTACGATAGGAGTTGAAGAAGAATACCAGATCATCGATGCCGAAACACGCGATTTGGTTTCGCATGTTTCCAAAATCATTGAAGGCGGAAAAACACTTCTCAGCGAAAACCTAAAACACGAAATGCACGAATCCGTTGTCGAAATGGAAACCGGCATTTGTCAAAACGTTAAAGAAGCCAGAGAAGAGCTTACCAATCTTCGTCGTCATCTTGTAAAAGTGGCGCACGAGCAAGGTCTTCGCGTTTCTGGAGGTGGCACACATCCGTTTTCGCATTGGAAGAATAATATCATCACCAAAGATGCTCGTTACGACAAGCTGGTAAACGATATGGGCGATGTTGCACGTTCTAATCTTATTTTCGGATTACACGTACACATCGGCATTCCTGATCGAGAAGAAGGTATCAGAATCCAGAATGTTATGCGTTACTTTTTGCCTCACGTTTATGCTTTGTCTACCAATTCGCCGTTTTGGGTTGGTCGTTTGACAGGTTTCAAATCTTATCGTCAAGAAGTTTTTGCGAAATTTCCGAGAACTGGGATTCCGAGTTACTTTAGTAGTGTTGCAGAGTTTGATGCTTACGTTAATTTGATGATTAAAACAGGAACGATTGACAATGCTAAGAAAATCTGGTGGGATCTGCGTGTCCATCCATTCTATCCAACCATCGAATTTAGGATTTGCGACATGCCATTAACCATTGACGAGACGGTTTGTCTGGCTGCAATCATGCAATGTTTGGTGGCAAAAATTTACAAAATGCATCAACAAAACATCAGCTTCCGATCTTATCGAAGATTGATGATTTCTGAAAATAAATGGCGTGCTTCTAAAGATGGAATCCACGCTAACTTAATCGATTTTGGGAAAGAAAGAAGTGTTCCGTATTCCGATTTATTGGACGAACTTTTACTGTTTATCGACGATGTTGTGGACGAGCTAGATTGTCGTCAAGAAGTTGAATATTCGCGAGAAATTTTAAAAATGGGAACTGGTGCAGATCGACAGCTACAAGTCTTTAACGAAAGTGGCGGCGACCTAAAAGCAGTTGTTGATTATATGATTTTCGAAACAGAAAAAAGTGTCATCTAGCCAGCCTTTAAAGTCGTGAAAAAAGCCATTTGTTAATATTTGCTTAACTTTGCATAAATTTTTGCAGTATGAATCAAGCAGTTAGAATCGCAATTTTAGATATGAATAACAGTTTCCCCAACCAAGGATTGGCAAATATTATTCAGATTTCTGAAAATTTTAAAAATACAAACTCCGAGCAAATCAGCATCGAAGTTTTCGATGTTCGCTATAAAAACGAAATGCCAAATATTGAAGATTTCGATATATTCATTTCGTCAGGTGGTCCCGGAAATCCACACAAAGAAGGTTTTGCTTGGGAAACACCTTACGCCAATTTTTTAAACGGAATTTGGGATTACAATAAAAATAACGAAGACAAAAAATACTTGTTTTTGATTTGTCACTCATTCCAATTAGCGGTTATCAATTGGAAGTTGGCGAATGTTTGTAAAAGAAAATCTTACTCGTTTGGTGTGATGCCAATACATAAAACAGAGGAAGGCGAGCATGAAATTTTATTTAAAAATCTGCCAGAACCTTTCTACGCTGTGGATTCGCGCTCATACCAATGCATCGAACCAAACGACGAGAAGTTAAACGAACTGGGAATGAAGGTTGTCGCAATCGAAAAAATGCGGCCGAATATCCAATTAGAAAGAGCATTGATGGCGATTCGTTTTTCGGATGAGATTTTCGGGACTCAATTCCATCCTGAAGCCAATCCAGCTGGCATGTTAGAAAATCTAAAAGACGAATCTAACAAACAAGCGATGATTAGCAGCTTCGGCATGGAAAAGTATTTGGAAACACTTGACAGAATTGATGATGAAGACAAAATTATTTTGACCCAAAAAGAAATTTTACCGAGTTTTTTAAAGATGGCTCAAGACAAAATTTTGCAAGCGCTAGCTCACAGTTTGGATTAATTAACTAAAAAAAACAAGGCACAAATGGTACCTAAATATAGAGATCAATTTAATCAAGAATTCACCAACGAAAAATATGAGTTGATGAAGGAGATGATCCACGAAAAAACTGGACAATACACAGGTTTTCGCCTTTGCGAGGCGCCAGTTTTTTTACCCTATTCTTTTAGAGAAAAATTATTATACGCTGCCGAATCTATTTTGGAACAAATTAACAAAATCCCAAAAGAGGTTTTTGATAAAGCTATTCCAGCAAACTGTTTTGTGCCACATGACACAGACAAGCCGCATTTTTTGTGCATCGATTTTGGTATTTGTCGTGGCGCCGATGGTAAGCCAATGCCTCAGTTAATCGAGTTACAAGCTTTCCCATCACTTTATGCATTTGAAGAATTGCATCGTGATGTTGTTTTCGAAGTTTTTCCGTTTTTGTCAGAGTTATCGCAGCGTATTCCGTATGATCAACTTATCGAGATTATGAAAGAAGTTATCGTTGGCGACGAAAATCCCGAAAATGTCATTCTTCTCGAAGTCTATCCTGAACGTCAAAAAACAAAAATTGATTTTAAAATCACTGAAGATCTTTTACACATAAAAACCGTTTGTCTTAGCAAGGTTAAAAAAAGAGGTCGCGAGATTTTTTATGAAAACGATAATGGCGAATTAGTCAGAATTAAACGTATCTACAACCGTGTTATCTTGGACGAACTGGATAAAATCGAAGGTTTTGAATCGGAGTTTAATATTCGTGAAGATGTCGATGTAGAATGGGTTACACACCCAAATTGGTTTTATAAAATTTCAAAATATGTATTGCCTCTTTTGGAGCATACTTACATCCCAGAAAGCTATTACGCCAACGAATTCCCGAGTGATGAAAATATTGAAGAATATGTCTTAAAACCTTTATATTCCTTTGCTGGTGGTGGTATTAACCTACATCCGACTAAAGAAACTTTAGTACAAATCGATGATCCTTCTCAATATATTTTGCAGAAAAAAGTAGAGTATGCAGAAGTTTTCCGTGATCCAAATGGCGACTACGCAAAAGGAGAAATACGAATGCTTTTCATTTGGAAACCTGGCGACGAATTCCCCACTTATCTTAATAATTTGGTAAGAATGACCAAGTCCGACATGGCGAATGTTGATTTTAATAAAGCTGACCAAATGTGGACAGGAAGCTCTTTTGCCTTGTTTGTGAAATAGTTTTCCAATAAATTAAAACGGAATAGTTTCGATTATAACAAAAAATGCCACATTACTAATGCGGCGTTTTTTTATTGTATTTATAAATTACATTTGAACTCTTATTTTTATCTAAAAATTAACTGATTAGTTTTGGAATTAATTATCCCGAAACTGCGGCCGGGATGGAACGGCCTGTTGGAGCTCGCGCCGCAGGCGTGGGCCAATGCGTTGGCGCGGCGCAGCGACTAGTGACAGCCCGAAATGCCGCCCAAATAAAAATGTTAAGACACCAAAAGACTGCAGCCGCGAATGTCGGAATGGTCGATTCTGCCCAAAACTTGGAAGCTTTTGCTAAGCGTTTTTGAATTTGGATTTTCAAGGATTTTCCCTAAATCTTGCGTCGCAATAAAGCTGCAAGAATGACGATTGGCGAGGTCGATAATGTTGATCGCACCCGTCCTACCCGACTCCATATACGACAGCGGATCTTCGGTATTTCTCACCAAAATGCGCATCCAGTTGGGACAATCGTAGATATTTTCGCCCATCGAATAAGCTTGAGACAGCAATTCGGTCATTGAATATTCGGAGTAGATTTTGTCGGTTTTAAAGGCTTTTTGGAAAATCGACAACAGCTCGTCTTTTGTCATTTCTTCCTTACGTCCCTTCATACCGCCCGTTTCGATAACGATAAGATTTTCGGTCGAATTAAGTTTAAGATTTTTATATTCTAAAGTGTCCAAAAAGTCCAACAACGCAAACGAAACACCGAAAAGAATGACTTTTTTATCAGAGGTTTTATTTAGAATTTCGAATAAATCGTCGTGATTGTAAAGGAAATAACCGTTCTCTGCTTTGCCCGATTTTTCGATAAGATAGTTCACCATGTAGATTAACGACGAATTGTCGCGCTCCAAATAACTCGGCAAAAGTCCTAAAAATATGAAGTCTTCGGGATTTCCGATAAATTGATCGAAGCTTTTGTAAATGCTTTCTTCGTACAAGCCAAAATCTGAAATCCAATGTTTGGAGAGATTCATCTGCGTCGTCCCCGAACTTTGAAAATACTTTTCAGCAGGTTTTTCGATATCGAGAACTTGATGATTTTTGAACATTTCGATGGGCAAAAAAGGAATCGCTTCCAAAGTTGTCACCGTTTCGGGATTGATGTTGAGATAATCTACAAACTTTTTGTAAACCTCAACATGCCAATATTGAAATCGAAAAGTCTCCAAAGCTGCTTCTAGAAAATCGGCCTCAGTTTGTATGTTGAAAATGGAATTTTGCATTATTAAATTTATTCTTCAAAAGTTTTCAAATGGAATTCGCCATCGAAAACGCCGTAAGTAAAATAAGAAATCCAGTCGCCCAAGTTGATATATTTGGCACCTTTTGCTAAATCCAAAACCATAGGCAAATGGCGATGTCCGTAGATGAAATAATCGATATCTTCGGTCTCCAACTTCTTTTTAGAATAGACAATCAAAAACTCTTTGTCTTCGCCCAAAAATGCTTTGTCTTCCTCGCCAGAAATCATTTTATTCTTTTGCGACATATACAATGCAACACGCATAGCAATGTCCGGATGCAACCATTTGAAAGCCCATTGCGCAATAGGATTGGTAAACAATTTCTTCATCCTTTTGTAGCCTTTGTCGCCAGGACCAAGCCCATCGCCGTGTGCCAACAAAAAGCGCTTGCCAGCTGCCGAAAAATATTGTTTTGAAAAATAAACCGTACAACCGATTTCTTCTTCAAGATAGTTTTTCATCCACAAATCGTGGTTGCCAACAAAGAAATAAATATCAATTCCTGAATCTTTTAGCTCTGCCAACTTTCCTAAAACACGGACATAACCTTTCGGAATGACGTATTGCCACTCATGCCAAAAATCGAATAAGTCGCCCATCAAAAACAAAACCTGCGCATCTTTCTTGATATCGTTAAGCCAACGTATAAAACGCTCTTCACGAATCTTACTAGATTTGGGATCTGGCGCACCAAAATGTTGGTCCGATGCAAAATAGATTTTTTTGTCTGGTGAAAGATTAATTGGCGTCATTCAGGAATTCGAAATACGATTTTAAAACTAAAATTAATTTTCTTCAGCCAACCATTCTCCATAAGAATTTTCGGTCTCGTGGAGTTTAAGATAAGCTAACTCGATAGTATTAGGAAGTTTATTTTTGATTTTTGCAGCGATGTCGTACAACATATTTTCGCAAGTCGGTTGGTAATCGCAAAAGATAACTTTGTGTCCTTCGTCTGCCAATTTTTGACCAAGATTTTTGTGTGGCGAAGCACCATTTACCAAAACAGCATGATCCCAAACATCAACCACTTCTTCTTTTACAATTTTTTTAATATCACCAAAATCGACCACCATTCCGTTTTTTACATTATCCAAATCATTGATAGGATTTCCTTTTACAGTAACGAAAAGCTTGTAAGAATGACCATGCATATTTTTGCATTTTCCATCATAATTATAAAGAACATGGGCGGTCTCGAAAGTGAAAATTTTTGTAATACGAATCATATTGCAAAGATAAGCATTTTTAGTTTCAAGAATATTAGAATTCTGTTGCATGAAGCATTCGAAATTTTATGAAAAATTGGGTTTTTCTAAAAGTTTAAAAATTTGTAATTTGGCGAATAATATTTAAAAGTAGAAAAGAGACATGTCAACATTAACTTTTGCAGAAAAAATCGCGCAAGCAGAAAATTTCCTTCCAATCAACGGAACAGATTATATAGAATTTTATGTAGGAAATGCTAAACAAGCAGCCCATTTTTACAAGATAGCTTTTGGGTTTCAATCTGTTGCTTATGCAGGCCCAGAAACTGGCGTTAGAGATCGCGCTTCTTACGTTCTTCAACAAGGAAAAATTAGATTGGTTTTAACAACTGGATTGAAGTCTAATTCTCCGATCTGCGAACATGTAAAAAAACATGGTGATGGTGTTAAAATCTTGGCTTTATGGGTAGATGACGCTTACAAAGCTTTCGAAGAAACTACAAAAAGAGGTGGAAAACCTTATTTAGAGCCAACAACCATTACAGATGAATTCGGTGAAGTTAGAATGTCAGGGATTTATACTTACGGTGAAACGGTTCATATGTTTGTAGAAAGAAAAAATTACTCTGGACCATTCATGCCAGGTTATGAAAAATGGGAAAGTGATTATAATCCTGAAGATGTTGGTTTACTTTATGTTGACCACTGCGTTGGGAATGTAGATTGGGACAGAATGCTTCCTGTTGTTAAATGGTATGAAGATGTGATGGGATTTGTAAATATTCTTTCTTTTGACGATAAGCAAATTAATACTGAATATTCTGCATTAATGTCTAAAGTGATGTCTAACGGAAATGGTTTCGCGAAATTCCCAATTAACGAGCCTGCAGAAGGAAAGAAAAAATCTCAAGTTGAAGAATATTTGGATTTCTATGAAGGCGAAGGCGTGCAACATATTGCTGTTGCTACAAAAGATATTGTACATACCGTAACTGAGCTTAAAAAGAGAGGTGTTGAATTCCTTTCTGCGCCACCAGAAGCTTATTACGACATGATTCCTGAAAGAGTTGGAACAATTGACGAGGATATTAAAAAACTTCAATCTCTAGGAATTTTGGTTGATTGTGATGAAGAAGGATATTTATTACAAATTTTCACAAAACCTGTTGAAGATCGCCCTACTCTTTTCTTCGAAATTATCGAAAGACACGGCGCGCAAAGTTTTGGAGCAGGAAACTTCAAAGCCCTTTTCGAAGCTTTAGAAAGAGAGCAAGAGAAAAGAGGAAATCTTTAAAAACATAAAACACTTAGATGAAAAAAATACTTTTTGTTTGTATGTTAATGCTGGCTATGGACAGCATTAATGCACAAAATTACGAACAGCTTAATAATCTAATCTCAAAAATAGAAAAGAGAAATAAGCAAAATCGCGATGCAACAGATTACATTATCGAAGATAAAAAATATGTATTTATTCAAAAGTTCGATGATCATGATGAAAGACACATCATAGAGTTTAGTCCTGATAAAAGTTTTACACTAATAGAACTTTTTGATGATCATAAAACTGGAAAAACAGCCTCCAACGTTTTTACTGGAGATTATGTTCGAAAAAAAAATGTGGTTTCGGTAAGAGCTGACAAACTTGAAGGTAAAAAAATAGGAATGCCTCTCACCTACACATTTTACTTAATGAATGCTAAGAAAGTTTGGTATCTGAAAGATCTTAACAGCGATGGTCGTTGGATCGAAAATACTACTCTTGGCAAGAAAAAATAAAAATTAACAATTATGAAATCATTTGTAGATTACAGTCATGACAGTGACTTTTCTATCCATAATATTCCGTTCGGTGTAGCGGTTTTTAATAAAGAATATATCGCTTGTGCGACAAGAATTGGTGATATCGTTATCGATTTAGCAAGTCTACACGATTTTGGCTATTTCGAAAACATCAAAGGTCTAGACGAAAACGTTTTTGAAGCTTATACCTTAAATGAATTTATAGAATTAGGTAAACCAATTACCAACGATGTTCGTTTAAAAATTCAAGAATTATTGCTAGAAGGTTCTCCTTTAGCAAACGATGAAAAAACGAAAGAGGTTTGTTTCTTTGATTTGGACAAAGTACAAATGATGATGCCTGTACACGTTCCGAATTACACGGATTTCTACAGCAGTATTCAACATGCAACCAATGTTGGGATGCTTTTCCGCGATCCAGCCAATGCCTTACTACCCAACTGGAAACATCTTCCTGTAGGCTATCATGGCCGCGCCTCTTCGATCGTTGTTTCTGGTGTTGACATCCAACGTCCAGTTGGTCAAATAAAACCACCAACTGCTGAAAAGCCTTTCTTTAGTCCAAGTCTACAATTAGATTTCGAATTAGAAATGGGATTTGTTGTTAATAAAAACACAGAACTTGGCGAGCATATTCCAATGGAAGAAACAGAAGATGCGATCTTTGGAATGATGATTTTCAACGATTGGTCGGCTAGAGATATTCAGTCTTGGGAATATATTCCGTTAGGTCCATTTTTAGGCAAGAATTTCGGGTCAAACATTTCGCCTTGGATTGTTACAATGGAAGCATTAAATCCTTTCAGAACTGAATCTCCAAAGCAAGATCCAGAAGTTTTAGATTATCTAAAATTCGAAGGCGACAAAAACTACGATATTAATTTAGAAGTTTATCTAAAACCAGAAAATGGCGAGGATAACCTGATTAGTGCTAGCAACTACAAATTCATGTACTGGAATATGTGCCAACAATTAGCGCATCACACTGTTAATGGTTGTAATGTTGAAGTTGGCGATATCTACGCAAGTGGAACTATTTCTGGTGAAGATCCAAAATCTTATGGATCTATGTTAGAATTAACTTGGAGAGGTCAAAATCCTATCAAATTGTCAAACGGTGAGGAGAGAAAATTCGTTGAGGATAATGACACGATTACGATGAAAGCTTGGTCAGAAAAAGATGGTATTCGTGTAGGATTTGGAGAAGTAACTTCTAAAATTTTACCAGCAAGAAAAATTTAAGTTTTTTATCATTTTTAAAACCACAAAAGCACTTTACATCTTAATCTTATTTTGTGGTTTAAAATATTTCAAAAACAATGTTTTAAAACCTTTTGTGGTTCAAAAAATATGAAAACAATAACACCATCGGATCTTACAAGTCCGCAGTTACAATTGGTGATGCAGTCGGCAATTGCGCCACGACCAATTGCTTTAGCCAGTACAATTAACGCAAAAGGAGAAATCAATCTTTCTCCTTTTAGCTTTTTTAATATGTTTAGTACCAAGCCGCCGATTCTTATTTTTTCGCCGAGTCGTCGCGTTCGTGACAATACGACCAAACATACGCTTCATAACTTGTTAGAAGTTCCTGAAGTCGTTATTGGTAATGTTAATTACGATATGGTACAACAAGTTTCTTTGGCGAGCACAGAATATGAAGACGGCGTTAACGAATTCGTGAAATCTGGTCTGACCATGAAGCCTGCGGAATTGGTAAAACCACCATTAATTGCAGAATCACCTGTTAATTTTGAATGCAAAGTTTTAGAAATTAAATCTTTAGGCGAAGTTGGCGGATCAGGAAATTTGATTATTTGTAAGATTGTAAAGATTCATATTCAAGAACAATACTTTGGAGATGATGGCAATCTAGATCAAAACAAACTCGATTTGGTGGCGAGACTTGGCGCTAATTATTATTCGAGAAGTAATGCCGATAGTCTTTTTGAAGTTCCAAAACCTTTAGTAACAAAAGGTATTGGATATGATCAATTGCCAGAAGTTATTAAATCTAGTACAGTTTTCACAGGTAACAATCTTGGGATGTTAGCCAATGTTGAAGAACTTTCTGGAACTAAATTTTCCGGTGAAGAAGCTGTACACATCCTTGCACAAGAGCAATTGCATCAAAATAAAATTGCAGAAGCTTGGGAAATTTTAAAACTTGATTAAATGAAAAAAATATCGACTTTAATTTTAGCTTGTTCTACAAGTTTAGTATTCGCGCAAACGATTTCTGAAAGCAGAATCAAAGACATCGTAACAACCCTGGCAGCCGACAATATGAAAGGCAGAAAAGTTGGAACACCCGAAAATGAAAAAGCTGCGGAATATATTGCGGAACAATTTAAAAAGAACAAGTTAGACTATTGTTACGGCAAATCTTATTTGGTTCCGTTTCATTATAATGATGAAATGTACTTTAATGTTTGTGCGATTAAAAAAGGAAAAACCGATAAAATTATAGCTTTCGGAGCACATTTTGACCACATTGGCGAACGTACAACTGGCGAGGACAAAATCTACAATGGCGCGGATGATAACGCCAGCGGAACCTCTGCCGTTATTGCACTTTCCGACTACTACAAAGATCGAAAAGACGATTACAGTTATATGTTTTTAGGTTTTAATGCCGAAGAAATAGGGTTGGTAGGTTCTGACAATTTATCGAATAATGCAGAATTCAAAAAATATCTTCCGAATATCAAAGCGCTTTTCAACTTCGAAATGATTGGTACAAAATCAGAATTTGGAGCTAACAAAATGTTCATGACAGGTGATAATGTTTCGGATTTAAAAGACATTCTGAATCAAAATGCAGTTGGCGATTTCAAAATTGTTGGTGATCCTTATCTTGACCAAGGTTTATTCTATCGCTCTGACAATGTAGGTTTTGTTAAGAAAGACGTTATTGCGCATTCTTTTTCAACCGTGGATATGAACCATCAAAATCATTATCATAAAGTAAATGATGATATTTCTGTTATCGATTTTAAAAACTTAACAGATTTGGTTAACAGCTTTGCAAAAACTTTAGATAAAACTTTACAAAAAGATTTTAATCCAAAGTATAACGAGAAGCTTGAAAAATAAAAAATGTCACTCAAATCTGGGTGACATTTTTTGTTTACATCAAATTACTTTTATAAATGCGCTCTTAGCATCCAAGCCATTTTTTCGTGTTTTTCTAAAAGACCAACCAAGAAATCTTCTGTACCGAAATCTTTAGAGTCATCCATTTTTGAAACAACTTCACGAATGTAAGATATCACAGATTCTTGATCTTCTAACAAAGCTTTGATGAACGACTGACTGTCATTTTTACTAAGTTTTTTCTCTGTCAACCTTGTTAACTGTACAAAGTCTTTTAAGCTTCCTGGTGCCACTTGTCCTAACTGACGAATACGTTCTGCAACCTCATCAATAATCTCTTCGAGCTCGTCATATTGACTTTCAAAAAAGACATGCATTGCGTGAAAATCTGCTCCTTCAACATTCCAATGTGCATTTCGGGTTTTCGTATAAAGAATATGTTCATCTGCTAAAAGTACAGAAAGCGCTTTTACATTATCCTCAATTTGTTTTGCATCTAATCCGATTGAAATTTTCATACTATTTTATTTTTAAATTAATTCAATTTTATATGACAAAAATAAAGCAAATAGCTTACCAATAAGACTTTTCTTAATTCAAAAAGGGAAAATAATAAAAAGATAAAATCTATCAACAATTGTATTTTCGATAGACATATGAAATATCTATAATTTATCTTTTAAAAATTCTATAGTTTTTTCAGTAACAAATTTTAAATCTTTTGGCATTTGTTTTTCGGACCAAGGTTCAAAACTTCCAATACCATGATCGCCGTTTTCAATAACCAATAATTCTGAGTTCTTTGCCCATTGATGAAGCAATTCTGCCTCCCGCAGATTAACCGTTTCGTCCGCTGAACCATGAATTATTAAATAAGGAATCGATAATTTTGTAACAGCATTCTCGATTGTAAATCGTTCTTCATTAGCTTTAAAATCTTCAAAAAACTGAAAATAATGAGGCATCTGCTGTTTGGTTCGTTTATTCTCGATATAGAGAACGCCAGCTTTTTTAATTTCGGGCAACATTTCTTTTGGAGGAAAACGCGATGCATAATCCGAAATTCCTGCAAAATCCACCAAAGCTTTAATACGATGGTCTTCGGAAGCTTGTATAACGACGTTCCCATTGCCACGACTATGACCGATTAAAGCAATTTTGGAAGCATCAACCTCTGGTAGTTTAGAAAAATAATCGATTACGAATGTCAAATCGCTCATCTCTTTAGAATAGTTATTATGACCAAAAGCCTCCAAATCTGCAAAATTAGAAGTGTCATCCAAAGTCGTCCCGTTGTGCGAAAAATTAAATTTCACAAAATAAAAACCTGCCTCAGCAAATGCTTCAGCAAGATAATGCCAAGCACCCCAATCTTTAAAACCTTTATAACCATGCACTAAAATAACCAACGGTAATTTATCTTCACTTTTTTTATAATAAGCGTCGGCTAAAAATGATTTAGTTTCAGGATTAGTAAGGACAATATTTCTGTTAATTTCGATGGACATATTTTATTTTTAAAGTTATAAAAAAGCTAGCAAACCAATTGTAAAAAAAACAGATGGCTTAATTTTTGAAACCTAAAAAAAAACTAAATTTAAAATAGAACATGAGACCAAGATTTATAATCACAGCAACAATAGCAATAGTGGGAGTAGCGGGAGTATCCCACTCTTGTGTCGCTTTAGCAACCTCTAGTATTGGACTTTCAATTATTAAAAAAATATTGATTGGCGGTATTACAAGTGGCGTTTCGACATTTCAAAACAAAGAAGCTTTTATGTCGAATAGTTTAATTGACCAAGCGATGCCATCACAACTGCGAAGTATCAATTCAACTTTAACAAGTCTTGGACTTTCGAATTTAGTTAACAAAGAAAAAGAATACATCGCAGAAGCAGCAGCTTTTACATCAAAATTTGCAGAACCCATTTTAATAAATGGTGTTAACAGCTTAACGACTGATGATGCCGCTAGAATTGCCCAAGGAGGATCTGGTATTGCATCGCAAATTCTTCGCGAAAAAACAGAATCTCAATTGGTTGCTGCTTTGGCGCCAGAAGTTGATAAAAAACTAAACGAATTTGGAATCGTAAAAACAATTAATACAGCATTAAAAGGCAACAATATCTTGGGAAGTTTATTAGGTCAAAACAATAACAGCACTAGCGCAAGTATGTTGAGTAGTTTGGCTTCTCAGCAGCTTGTAAATGGCATGTTTGCTCTTATTACAAATTATGAAAAACAAAACACAGATGTCTTAACCAATGCATTGAAAAAATAAATATTAACCAAACACATTCATTATGAATACTAACAGATTATCAAAAAAAATGCAAGAAGCTCTTATAAAACAGATGACAAAAGAAGCGCATGCGTCGCAGATATTTTTGTCACTTGGGGTTTGGGCTGATACCGAAGGTTATGCTGGAATTGCGAATTTCTTATACCGACATTCGCAAGAAGAACGCAATCATATGATAAAATTTATGAGGTATATTTTGGATCGTGGTGGAGAACCTGAAGTTGAAGCCATTGCAGCGCCACCTGCTAATCCAAAAACACTTACTGATTGTTTTAATAAAGTCTTTGAAAGCGAAGTAGATAACACATATGCAATCTACAAATTGGTAGATTTAGCCTTTGAAGAAAAAGATTGGGCTACTTGGAATTTTATGCAATGGTTTGTAAAAGAACAAATTGAAGAAGAAAAATTAGCACTTGGACTTATCGACAAATTAAAAATCGCTGGTGGAGATAAAGCAACCGACGAGTCACTTTTCAATTTGGATAAAACCTTGGCACAAACGCCGGATGACGAACCACTTCCGCAAGAAGCAACGGCTGACAATCCATAACGGAATAAAAATAAAATATCATTACCTTTGAGTTTCCGAACTGTTTCGGAAACTTTTTTTTAAACCTAAAATTATGGCAGAACTTATTAATGGTGATCATAAAAATCCAGAAGAATTTTATAAATCTCTTCATGAAAAATTGACCGAACATCACAATTTTCCAGAAGAATATTTGTATAAATTTATCGTACCAAGCGACTCTGGAAAGATTACAGAAATCATGAAAGTATTCGACGGACTTCAACACACTTTCACCAGTAGAGATAGTAAAAATGGTAAATACACAGCATGTACAATACAATGTTTTGTGCTAGATGCTGACCAAGTTATCGACATTTACAAAAAAGTTGCAGAAATTGAAGGCGTTGTCATGCTTTAATAATATTAGTAAAAACTAAAAAACCTCCAGAAATTCTAGAGGTTTTTGTTTTATTTTAAATCTTAAAAATTCCATTAAGAATTCTCCAAAATGTAGGTAAACATCAATGGTGCACAGATTGTAGCGTCTGATTCCACGATGTATTTTGGGGTATCGACATCCAATTTCCCCCAAGTGATTTTCTCGTTCGGAACTGCTCCTGAATAAGATCCGTAAGACGTTGTAGAATCTGAAATCTGGCAGAAATACGACCAGAAAGGTACGTCTTCCCACTCCAAATCTTGATACATCATTGGAACTACACAAATTGGGAAATCTCCAGCGATACCTCCACCAATTTGGAAGAATCCAACGCCTTTTCCACCTGAATTTGCACGATACCACTCCGTTAAGTAAATCATATATTCGATACCTGATTTTACAGTGTGAACATTAAGATTTCCTTTGATAACGTTTGAAGTGAAGATGTTTCCTGTTGTAGAATCTTCCCATCCTGGACAAACGATTGGTAAGTTTTTCTCCGCTGCCGCTACGATCCAAGAATCTTTAGGATCGATTTCGTAATATTGTTCTAAAACTCCAGAATTTACCACTTGATATAAGAACTCATGTGGGAAATATCTTTCGCCTTTTTCTTCAGCTGCATGCCAAACATCTTCCAAATGCGTTTGCAATCTTCTGAAAGCTTCTTCTTCTGGAATACATGTATCGGTAACACGGTTAAAGTGCTGATCTAAAAGTTCTCTTTCTTGCTCCGGCGTAAGATCACGGTAGTTAGGAACTCTTTTATAGTGAGAATGGGCAACAAGATTCATTACATCTTCCTCCAAGTTGGCACCTGTACAAGAAATAATATCCACTTTCCCTTGACGAATCATTTCCGCAAGAATTTTACCCATTTCTGCCGTTGACATTGCACCAGCAAGAGTAATCATCATTTTCCCGCCATCTTTTAGGTGGGCAACATAACCTTTAGACGCGTCTACAAGCGCAGCTGCGTTAAAGTGTAAATAGTACTTTTCAAGAAATTCTGAAATTGGTCTATTGCTCATTTTTGAAATTTGTTTTTGCAAAGATAGGAATATTGAAACGTATTGGCTAAATCTTGGTTAAGGAAAAGCCGATTTTATCATTTGTTAAAATTTCTGTTTTAATAATGAAATAATAAACATTTCTAAAAGTTTAAAATAAAGCTATATGCATGTCTTTTTTTAATAAAGACCTATCTTTGCCGAATCAATTCAATAAAATGAAAGGATATATTTTCGCTTTTTTACTTTTAAATATCAATTTTTACTTCAGTCAAAAAAACAAATCTTTAGATTGCTACGACTTGAAAAAAGTTCTCGAAGTTGAAGCAACACCTTTGTACCAACCGCATCTTGACGCTTCCAAAAAATTTAACATCAAACTTTTAAAAGACTCCAAAGATGTTACAAAGTACAATAACAAAGGAAAAATGCCGAAAGTTAAACTGACGGCGAAAGGTTATAAAGTTCAGAAATTGGACTACAGCCGACCTTATCTTGTTTCGAAAGCGAAAACGACTTTAGAGAAAATCGGTTCTAAATTTAACAAAGACAACAAAGGCGCAACAATTACAGTAACTTCAATAACGCGAACTTTGGAAGATCAATGCAAACTTCGCAAAGTGAATAAAAATGCTTCTTTAGGCATTAGCTCTCACAATTATGGCAATTCGTTTGACATTTCTTATGTAAGATTTAATGGAAAACTAGAACATAACACCAAATTGGATGCTGCACTTTTAAAGGTTTTAAAACACTACGAAAGCCTTGGCAGAATTTATTTTATTAAAGAAAAGCAACAGAGTTGTTACCATGTGACGGTGAGAAATTATTAGTTTTGGTTGTTAGTTGATGGTTGTCGGTTTTTGGTTTTTGTCTCTTGTCTCTTGTCTCTTGTCTCTTAATCATAACTAATTCATAATTCATAATTCATAATTCATAATTCATAATTCATAATTCATAATTC
>NZ_DAMBQF010000001.1:342516-382986 GCF_032062245.1 Soonwooa sp. | reverse complement strand
CAATATACGAAATTTTCGTATTATGAGTAACCTTTTTTATAATGCACTACGGGTTATAATATCTTTCCACAATTATGAAGTATTCATTTAAATAATCAATTATTGCATCCTTTTCAAAAACCTATATTTAAATAAAAAATCTTTGATTAAAAACAAAAAAAGGGTTAATTATTAACCAAAAATATATTTTAAATTAATTTTTTTCTATATTGCAGCCTCCAAAACAATAATTATTAATATAAAAAAAAACCTACTAATTCTTAGTAGCATAACACAAGGAGGAAGTTCTGCTGAAACTTATGGCGCATATATCGACTGGAACAACGATGGTAGCTTCTCTGGAGCTAATGAAATGATTGGAGGTTCTGGCTTGCCAACATTTAACAAACCATTCAAAATACCATTTACTGTACCAAGCAGTGCTATTAAAAAACCAAAATTAAGAATGATATTGGTTTTACAATATGCTGGTTTCAGGACAGATCCTTGTAGAACTTTTGACTATGGACAAGTGGAAGATTACTCTTTGAAAGTTACTGGTAATTTAGGAACAAACGAAACCTCAGTTTCTACAACCACAATCTATCCAAACCCTACAATAGATTAACATCCAAACACGACAAAGTACAACTTACGATCAATTCGAAATCGTAAAAGTGAAAGAAAGCGCGGGCAATATGTCCGCATTTTTATTTTTAATTCAAAAAATAAAACTAGAGTCGCCAATCTAAAATAAACTATGAAAAAAAACACTACTATTATCCGTCGCTTTATTAAGTCAAGTTAGCTTTGCGCAAGTTACATTCAACGGAAGCAAGTTCGAAAAAAATGGAACAAACTACAAAATTTCAAAATACAATCAAGTTTTTAGCAATAGAGAAGCTATCATCTTTGTAAAAAAAGGAAGAACTAACAAAACGGTGGGTGATATTTTAGCACATACAGGAGGCTTCGGGATGGGTTTGAGCTTGGGTCATATCCTTTTTAACTCACATGAATCAACTATATACACTCCTTTTGGTGAGACTTCTAAAGTGAAGCCTAATAACTCCGCTCGATTGACAGTATTTGGTGTTAGCGCAGCTATTGCATTGTTGAGCATTCCTTTTTTTTCAGGAGCTGTCAAAAACTTCAAAAAAGCAGTAGCTACAGAAAATGAAGAAGCAATGGCATTTCAACCTTATTTTAAAGTAGAATCGGCTGGTAATGGCATGGCAATGAGCTATAATTTCTAAACAAAAGAAAGTCTAAATTGATTTAAGCCTTCTTAATTTATATGTATTGCTTTAAATCAAAACTCAAAATTTTAGCGATTTCCAAAAATTCTGGATTGACGTTTAGGCTTGCGTTAATTGAGATTTCTTCGCTTGTTATCGGATGAACAAAATTTAGCTGATGCGAATGCAAAGGCATCGCCGTAATATTGAAAGTCTGCAACCACAATTTATTTTGCTTGTTGCAACCATGTTTTCGGCAACCCAAAATGGGATGCAAAATATGTTTAAAATGCTTTCTTAACTGATGAAATCTTCCAGTTTCAGGAATGGCTTCCACAAATGAGTATCGCGAAGTTTGATGTTTTCTAAAAGGCAAATCGATTTCGGATGTTTGTAAACGACGATAATACGTGATGGCATTTTGGATAACTTCATTTTCGTTTGCTAAGTCGTAATCGATGGTTTCTTCATCTTTTGTCCAACCTCGAAGAATCGCAATGTATTTCTTTTCAACGTCACGACTCATGAATTGGTCGCTGATGAGTTTCAAGGTTTCTTTATTTAAAGCAAAAAGCAAAACACCTGACGTTTTTCTGTCTAATCGGTGAACAAGATGCACTTTTTGACCAATTTGGTTCGTTAGTTTTTCTACCGCATATTCGTCCGCAGGTCCTGCATAATAGGATTTGTGCACCAACAAGCCGCTGGGTTTATTGATGGCGATAAGATGCTCGTCACGATACAGAATTTCTAACATTTTGCAAAAATAAAGATTTCTTGTAGAAATTTTTAATGTGTGTGTAAACAAAGAATTTATAAAATGATGAAAAGCGTAAGTCCAATTTTTACATATTTTTGTTATAAAATCAATTTGATGAGTTTGTTCAATATTATAAACCTGTTTCGGCTTTCTAAGGAAGAAGAGGAGAAAGACACCTACAACGAGATTGAAGAAGGCATTCATTTTCGAGGTCATAATCTTTGGTTATTGGTTTGTGCAATGGCAATTGCTTGCATTGGTTTGAATGTTAACAGTCAAGCTGCGGTGATTGGCGCAATGTTAATTTCTCCTTTGATGGGACCCGTTGTTGGACTTTCGTTTGGACTTTCAATTCATGATAAAAACTTAATTAAGCTTTCAGTTTGGAATTGGCTCATCATGATTGTCACCAGTCTTTTGGCGTCTACAGTTTATTTTATGATTACACCTTTTCATTCGGAAACAAGTCAGTTGGAAGCATTTAAGGAAGCGACAGTTTTCGATTGTATGATTGCGCTTTTTGGTGGTTTGGCTTGGTTTATTGGGATAACTCGAAAAGAAGCCATTAAAACTATTGCAGGAGTTGCGGTTGCAACCGCTTGTATTCCGCCGCTTTGCACGGCTGGTTTTGGTTTGGCCAATGGAAATTGGGAATACTTTTTCGGTGGTTTGTATTATTATTTGGTGAATTGCGTGTTTATCGGGATTGGAACCTGGATTTTGAGCATCATTTTGGGGTATCAACGCTATTATTTACTTAATTCTCAAGGGAAAAGTAAGCAGACCACTTTGATTATTACCGTTCTTTCGATTTTGGTTTTGACACCAAGTATTTTCTTAACCGTTAAAAAATGGAATAAAGAAAATTTTAGAATTGAAGCCGACCAATACATTAAAAAAATTGAAGATAAAACACCTGAAATAGCTATTGTAAACTACAAAGCCTTCAAAAAAGGAGATAAAAAATATTTGGATATTACCGTTCTGAACGACTCCACATTTTTATCGAAAAACGAGTTGTACGAACACGATATGCTGAATAAAGACATCGAATTGGTTTGGCATTATTCCAAGCAAACAACGTCCACAAGCAGCGAAATAAAATTCCTGCAATCTCAAATGAACGATTTGAAACAAAAACTAAAAGAAACCGAGCAGAAATAATTTAAAGTTTAAACATTTGTTCCAAAAAAATGTCCTACTAAAGCGGTTGTTCCCATCGCAAATGTCCCCCAAAAGCCGATACGAAGAACGCCTGTCAGAATATTAGAACCTCCTGTTTTTGCGGCGATGGCACCCAAGACCATTAAGAAAAATAGGGCAAGTCCGTATTGCCAATAGACCATCCTCTCGATTGGAGCAAGAAGTGCAACAATCATTGGGATAATTGCGCCGCCCAAAAATGAAAAGAAAGAAGCAATAGCCGCTTGTAAAGGTCTTGCGGCAGAAATTTCGTTGATTCCGAGTTCGTCTTTGGCGTGTGCTTCTAGCGCATCGTGAGAATGTAATTCTTTGGCAACTTGCAAAGCCGTAGCTTTTGAAACGCCTCTTTTTTCGTAGATTTTAGCTAATTCTAGAAGTTCAAACTCTGGATTTTCCTCAAGTTCTTTTCGTTCGCGTTCGATATCGGCTTTTTCAGTGTCGGCTTGTGAACTCACAGAAACATATTCTCCTGCTGCCATCGACATTGCACCTGCAATCATCCCTGCAAGAGCTGCCAAAGCCACAGAATCTCTTGTCGCTTGAGCCGCAGCAACGCCAATAACTATACTTGTGGTGGAAAGCAAACCGTCATTCGCACCCAAAACTGCAGCACGCAACCAGCCAATTCGAGTGACATAATGTTCTTCCATTTTTCTCATAAGTAGTGAAATGTCATATAAATTTAAGGAAGTTTCGCTGAAAAGGAAATGATTTAAAGTTCTCTTTTAAAGGTGTACAAATTCGAAAGTGATGTTCCCATAGAACTAATTACTTTTATCGCAACAAGTTCCCAACCATCTTGTCCATATTTATTGAGAGTTTCATCAATTTCGTCAGTTGGTACTTCGTTAGTCCACACGCTTTTTGATTTAACTTCCACAGTTTTGTATTCGAAACGTTTTCTCATATTTTAAATAATTTTTTCTAAAGATAACCCGTTGTGCATTTTGAAACATTTTAATATTTGATTCGTCAATTCGAGTGTTTTTTCGTAACAGAGTGGAGAAAAAATGTATCGAGAATAGATTTATCTTCAAAATTACAAACTTCTCGATACGATTTTTTTAAAAAAATCTACTCGAAGTGACGAAAACACCTCAAAATGCACAACGGGTAAAGATAATATAAGTTTTTTAAAACACTTGACTCAACGTCACTTTGAGTAGCGCAGCGTATCGAGAAGTTTTATAATAAGTTCTCGATATATTTTTTCTTCATTTCATTTCGAAAAAGCACTCGAACTGACGTACTTTTAAATTTTCGAAATTAATGAACATTAGATTTAGAAAAAACATTTATCACCACAACGCCAGCGATGATTAACACCATTCCGATGATTGTTGGAAGATCGGGGACTTGTTTGAAAACAAACATTCCCACCAAACTAATCAACACAATTCCTACGCCTGACCAAATGGCATAAGCAATCCCAACAGGAATGGTTTTCAGTGTATGACTGAGAAAATAAAATGCGCTGGCATAGCCTATAATTGTAATAATGGTAGGAATCAGCTTTGTAAAACCTTCGGATTTTTTGAGAAACGTGGTGGCAATAATTTCAAAAACAATCGCGATAAAAAGAAAAAAGCCTGCTTTCATAATTTTGATTTTACACAAATTTCGTGATTAATTTAAGTGTGTTGGAAAATTAATTCGTTTTTGTACTGAGAAAATAGGATATTCATTTTATTTTAAAAAGTACGAAGTTGGGTGATTATTATCCAAACTATATAAATATCCTAAATCTCCTAGCCCTGATAGAGCGGCATGTTTGAGCTCATCTTGCGTGGACAAAGCCTAGGAAAAAAAATAGCAAGATAGCGAGTAGCGAAAGCAGGTTCCCGGCTCCTAATAATTTTGCTGCTCGACCGTTGACTAGGACAAAAGAAAAGCCTATTTTTGCATAATAACTCATTGGAACTATGGCAAAACAGGAAGACGTTTTTAAGAAAGTCGTGTCGCACGCAAAAGAATATGGTTTTATTTTCCCTTCTAGCGAGGTGTACGACGGGCTTTCGGCAATATACGATTATGGACAAAATGGTGCTGAACTAAAGAATAACATCAAGCAATATTGGTGGAAAGCAATGGTTCAGTTGAACGAAAATATCGTGGGTATTGACTCGGCGATTTTTATGCATCCTACGATTTGGAAGGCTTCGGGGCACGTTGACGCTTTCAATGATCCGTTAATCGATAATAAAGATTCTAAAAAACGTTTCCGCGCCGATGTTTTGGTTGAAGATTGGGCTGCAAAGCTTGAAGATAAGGCTGAAAAAGAGATAGAAAAAGCGGCGAAAAGATTTGGAGACGCTTTTAATAAAGCGGAATTTGAATCGACCAATCCAAGAGTTTTGGAATACCGTGCAAAGCAAGATGCAGCGTTAAAAAGATTGGCTCGTTCATTAGAAAATAATGATTTAGCGGATGTGAAAGCTTTAATAGAAGAATTAGAAATCGCTGATCCTGACACAGGTTCTAGAAACTGGACGGAAGTAAGACAATTCAACTTGATGTTCGGGACGAAATTGGGAGCTTCGGCAGATTCTGCAATGGATTTGTATTTGCGCCCAGAAACGGCACAAGGAATTTTCGTAAACTATCTAAACGTACAAAAAACGTCAAGACATAAATTGCCTTTCGGGATTGCACAAATCGGAAAAGCTTTTAGAAACGAGATTGTTGCGAGACAATTTATTTTCAGAATGCGTGAATTCGAGCAAATGGAAATGCAATTCTTTGTTCCGCCAGGAACTGAATTGAAATTCTACGAAGAATGGAAACAAAAGCGTTTGAACTGGCATTTGGCTTTAGGTTTAGGACAAGAGAATTACAAATTCCACGACCACGAAAAGTTGGCGCATTATGCGAATGCGGCGGCGGATATTGAGTTTAAATTCCCATTCGGATTCAAAGAATTGGAAGGAATCCACTCGAGAACGGATTTTGACCTTACCGCTCACGAAAAACATTCGGGTAAGAAATTACAATATTTCGACCCTGAAAGAAACGAAAGTTATGTTCCGTACGTTGTAGAAACTTCGGTTGGTCTAGACAGATTGTTCTTAGCAATATTCTCGCATTGTCTAAAAGATGAAGTTTTGGAAGATGGTTCTGAAAGAACAGTTTTATCGCTTCCACCAGCTTTGGCGCCTATAAAAGCTGCAATTCTTCCGCTAATGAAGAAAGATGGTTTGGGCGAATATGCAGAGAAAATCTTCAATGATTTGAAATATGATTTCAATTTAATTTACGAAGAAAAAGATAGTATTGGTAAGCGTTACAGAAGAAATGATGCTTTAGGTACGCCTTTCTGTATCACGGTTGACCACGATTCATTAACAGACAACACGGTCACTTTACGTGACCGAGACACGATGCAACAAGAGCGTGTTCCGGTTTCTGAACTGAGAAGAATTATCGACGATAAAGTGAACTTTAGAACGCTTTTGAGTAAAATTTAAGAGATAAAAATCTTTAAAAACAAAAACCTTTCTTCGGAGAGGTTTTTCGTATTTTTAAACTATGGAAAATTCAATTCTTTTTTCAGCACAAATCCAACAACACGATGATATAAATGCCGCTTTTGTTGTTTTTCCTTTTGATGTTCAAAAATTGTTTGGGACTAAAGGCCAAGTTAAAACAAAAGTCATATTTGATGACAAAGTTGAATACCGCGGAAGTCTTGCTAATATGGGTTTTGGACATTGTGTAGGCTTAACACAAGCCGTTAGAAAACAACTTGGAAAAACGTTTGGAGATCAAGTTGATGTTAAACTTTGGAAAGACAAAGAAGAAAGAGTAGTGGTGGTTCCTGATGATGTTAAAATTTTGTTGTATGAGAACCAAAAAGCCAAAGAACTTTACGAGAAAATGTCCTACACACACCGTAAAGAATATATCCGTTGGATAGAAGAAGCCAAAAAAGAAGAGACACGCGAACGCCGGAAAATTAAAATGATCGAGATGATCTTGGACGGAAAAAAAGGGATTTGAAGGAGTTTCAAATCCCTTTTTTATTTAATCTTAGTTTTGGTAAATTATTTAACTTTAACCAATGGTATTTCGGTGTCGCCTTGAGAAATAATCAAAGAATCACCTTTAGTATTTGCAGAAACACCATTTCTTTCATAATGTTCGCCATCAGCAGTTTTAGATTTAAAATCTAATTGATATTTTTGATTATTTGCTGATTCGATAACAAGTGTTTTTCCACTTTTTCCAGAAGAGAAAGTCGCCTTCGCGCGTGTCCCGTCTAATCCTTTGTAAGCTATCGAAGTCTCGATGGTTTGGTTACCATTAGTTGTTTGCTCTGTTGATGTTGTTAATGTATCAACTTTTCCGTTATTATCGACAACTGTCGTTTCTGATGATGAAGATTCTGAAATAACGCCTTTGTTTCCGCCTTCATTTTTTTTGCAAGAAAGACTTACTAAACTTAGCAAAACTGTTGCTATAATAAGATTTGTTTTCATAGAATTTGGTTGATTTTTAAGTTGTTAAAAGCATGCAAATAACTTTCCAAAAACAAAATTCCCCGACAAAAATTATCGAGGAATTTTATTTAAAATTTATTTTTTTAAAGATTTAATACCCATTTCAAAAAGTGCAAATGATAATAAATCGCCATTTTCACCAATGACTTGATCTGTAGAACGACCTGCGCCGTGACCTGCATTTTTTTCAATTCTTAATAAAATTGGATTTTTACAAGACTGTTTTTCCTGCAATTCTGCCCCAAATTTAAACGAATGTGCTGGCACAACTCTGTCGTCATGATCACTTGTAATGATCATTGTAGAAGGGTAGCACACACCTTTTTTAACATTGTGAACCGGCGAATAAGATTTTAGATAATCGAACATTTCTTTAGAATCTTCAGCCGTACCGTAATCGTAAGACCAACCAGCTCCCGCCGTAAATTTGTTATAACGCAACATATCTAATACGCCAACACCTGGGAAGGCAACTTTCGCAAGGTCAGGACGCATTGTCATCGTCGCACCAACCAACAAACCACCGTTAGATCGTCCAGAAAGTGCCATATAATCCTTGGATGTATAACCTTTGGATTGTAGATATTCTCCAGCAGCTATAAAATCTTCAAATACGTTTTTCTTTTGTTGCTTGGTTCCTGCATCGTGCCATTTTTTACCATATTCGCCACCACCACGGATGTTAGGTACAGCATAGATACCTCCGTTTTCCATCCAGATGGCATTAACCACAGAGAATGCTGGTTGCAAACTAATATTAAATCCACCATAAGAATAAAGGATTGTAGGATTTTTGCCATCCATTTTCAAACCTTTTTTATAGTTGATCATCATTGGGATTTTGGTTCCATCTTTTGATGTGAAGAAAACCTGCTCTGACACAAAATTCTCTGACTGAAAATCCACAATTGGACGTTGCGTTTGACGAGAAGTTCCCGCAGCGATGTTATAACGGTATACGCTAGATGGCGTTACATAATTTGTAAAAGTGAAATAAACATCTTGATCACTAGATTTTCCGCCAAAACCAGCAATATTTCCTTTACCTGGAAGTTCGATATTTCTAACTAATTTCCCAGTTTTATCATATTGTTTAACCTGGTCAATCGCATCAATCATGTAGGTTGCAAAGAAGTAACCACCGCCAGAAGTTATTCCTAAAACATTTTCGGTTTCTGGGATAACATTAGTCCATTTATCAGGTGTTGGATTTGCCATATTTGCCTTTACCAACCGGCCATTAGGCGCATCTTTATCAGTATATATAAATAGATTTTCGCCATCGTTATCAATAACACTTGCATTGATGTCAAAACCTTTTACAAGTTGTACAAAATCACCAGCTTTTTGTAAATCTTTTACGTACAACTCATTACCGTTGGTAGCATTAGCAGCTGTAATAACTAAGAATCTTTCATCTTCTGTTAAACTAGCTCCTAGATATCTCCTTGGCATTTTTTCACCACCAAAAATCAATTTGTCTTCAGATTGTTTTGTTCCTAATTTGTGGAAATAAACCTTGTGTTTATCGGTCATGCCAGAAAGTACAGTGCCTTCTTTTGGCTTGTCATAACTAGAGTAGTAGAAGCCTTCATCACCTTGCCATGCAATACCGCTAAACTTAACATCAACTAAAGTATCATCGATTTGTTTTTTGGTTTCGGTATCGATAATGATGATTTTGTTCCAGTCGCTACCACCTTCTGAGATAGAATATGCCGCTAAATTTCCTTTTTTATTAAAAGAAATATTTGACATTGACGTCGTTCCTTTTTCTGAAAATTTATTTGGGTCAAGAAAAACTTCTGCTGTTTTTAATCTTCTGCTATTGCGATAAAGAACAGATTGCGCTTGTAATCCATCATTCTTATAAAAATAAGTATAACCTCCTTCTTTAAAAGGCGCAGAGATTTTTTCGTAGTTCCAAAGCTTCTTTAATTGATTTTTAATCTCTTGTCTATAAGGGATTTTCGAAAGATAATCTTGAGAATAAGCAACCTCTTCGTCAACCCATTTTTTAGTCGCTGGAGAGTCATTTTCTAGATCGCGATAAGAATCAGCTACTTGCGTCCCAAAATAATTATCAACTTGGCTTCCTTTTTCAGCTTTTGGGTAAGAACCTAATTTCATTTTCTGAGCATAAGTATTGGTAAAAAACATCAAACTGATACTAAGTACAGTATTTCTTAATTTCATATAATATTTATTTCTATCAAAAATACAGAAAGTTTCAAAATAAAAAAATCTTTCAGCTTAACCGAAAGATTTAGTTTTAGAAATATTTAATAATTTTTATTTAGCTGATAGACCTAAAAAATATTCAGCTTCCATCTTTCCCCAGTTAGGATCTAGAGGTGTTTTGATTTTGTAAGTCCCAAACTGCGAAATAGCTTTTTTGAAAAGTTCGATTCCTTTCGTTTTGCTACCACCAAATTGCTCAGGCGTGAAGTAAGTGTCTTCTGCTTCCAGTACGGTAATTCTTGGGTTATTAGCATCCAAGTCTTTTGCTTTTGCTAAGTGTTGTTGCGCTTCTTGTCCATAAGTCACGAATCTAGACATTGGATCAACCATCATTTTTAAGCTTGCAGACATTTTTTTAAGAACATAAACTTCAGAATTATTTGGGCTAAGTTCGTCCGCTTTTGCAATGTATTTATCAGCTTCTGCAGCAACAGCATCCAATTCTGAGAGTTTGTTTGCACGCATCAACAATCTACCTTTTTGGATTGTTGAAAATGCAGCGTAGTAGTAAGGTAACCATTGTTTTGATTCTTTAGTTCCGATTCTGTCAAAGTCATTAGCCAAAGCTGTGAAATCGTCAGGATTCATCGTTGTTTCAACTTTGGATATTTTGTCTGTCATTGCTTTATCATAAGCTGATTGCGCAAAAGATTTAACTCCGATAAAAATAAATGCTGCGATTAAGATTAAATTTTTCATAATATAAATTGTTTGTTGTTTTAATTTCTTGGATTAAATTTAAGTTCAAAAAGTATTTGATTTAAAATAAATTATACCGAAACGTCAATTTCTGATACCGAACCGTTAGAGATTATTATTAATAGCATCATCGGTTTTGTCAACGCCAAAACTTATAAACGCCCCAATAAATACAAAAGTATCATAAGCTGGCAAAACTGGACTACGGCGCATTCCGTCTTGAGAATAATTGTATCCGAACACATTTTTCGTTCCTAAAATATTATTAATGCCCAGTACAATTACGGTGTTTGCTTTGTTATCTGTACGGCCAATGCTTGGTACATAATTAACACTAAAATTGAGCGCATTGTAATCTTTAAGATAACCTTGATGTCTGATGCTACTGTTAAAATCCTGTGTCAAATCATAATAAGGTCGACCAGAAGCATAAGTGTAGGAAAGATTAAATCCTGTTTTCCAGTTCAAAACAAATTTTTTAGCCACTGCCGAAAGTGTATGTTTGGCAGCAAAAGTTGGCGTTAAACTGGTTGGAAAATTCATGAAATTACGCTCTGTATCGAGATAAGAATAAGTCAACCAATAATCGATACCTTTGATGGATTTTCTATCCCTCCAAAATATCTCCATTCCTTTTGCAAAGCCATTTCCTGAGTTGTCGATCGCTGTTTGAAAGCTAGTACTTCCCACAGTTTTTATCAAATAAGAATAATCTTTGTAGAAAGCTTCCAATCGAAGACTTCGCCCATCTGTATTATGTTGAAGTTGGAAAATGTAATGATCAGCTTTTTGAAAACCTAATCGCGCATTTGAGTTTATAAATTTGCTTTCAGGATTTTGATAATAAATTCCGTAAGCCAAGGAGGATACCCAAGTATCAGAAATTTTATAAGCCATAGAAACTCTTGGTGCGAGGTTCCATCTATCAAGATAGCTAGAATGTTCGGCTCTTGCGCCAAGGCTCAACGAAAAATTTCGGTTAACAGCTAAATTTGTTTCCGCAAATCCAGAAGAAATAAGATCGGTAACATGTTTTTTGTAACTTCCAAACTGAGAATCTTCTATTGAATTATTAAATTCTAGACCCGTTCTGAAAACACTTATTTTGCTTATTTTGCGTTCTACAACAGATTTTGCGTTAACATAATTTCCTTTTGTATAGATTGCAAATGTATCCGAAGCAATGCCATTTTCAACATTTGTAAAATCTAAATTATTTTGATTAAAACTATAAGATGCACTTAGATTAACTTTATATTTTCCAAATTTTTCTTTATAAGAAAGTGTTTGGAAGGTGTAATTAGATTCTAGATCAACTTCACTTCGGTCAATATTTGGTTCCAAACTAAGATTATTAACGCCCATACTTCCAGTTTGGAAATTTCCGTAATATTTGATGAAACCACCTTTTTTAGTTTTAATCCTAAAATTAGCATCCGATCCAAAACCATTAGGACTTTTACTAAAATCTGTGTTGGCATTAAAAACGCCATTTACTAATCCAAGGTTGCTGTAATTAGCAGAAACGCCCCAAGAAGCGGTTTTAGCTTCATTTAATTTTTGATAATTCGCTCCAGCAAACAAAGGAGACAAAGAAAAATCATAAGAAGTTTTGCTCGGCAAATCGACACTTTCTAACAACAAAACCGAAGATAAAGCTTGTCCATATTGCGCCGAATAACCACCACTCGAAAAAACATTCCCTTTAAATAATGACGTATTAAAACGGTCTCGCCCCGATAATCCTGGCGTCGATTGCGAAAAATAATTATTTACCAAAGTCCCATCTATAAAGATTTTGGTTTCGCCAGCTGTACCACCACGAACAAAAAGTCCTTCCGATTCACCTACTTTTTGCACACCTGGAAGATAACCTAAAGCTGCAGTAACTTGTCCATCGGCTCCTGCAGTTGTATAGATGTCAAGCGGCGTCAGTAGAGCAGTAGCACGCTTTTTATCACTTGCTTCGATACTTCCCGCAGTAATCACCACCGCATCTATTTCGCTAAGACTTTCTTTTAGATTTGTATTAATTGTAATATCATTTGATTCTACATTAATACTTTGTTCAGAATTTTCATATTTTGGATGGGAAAAAACCAAAATTTTAGCACCTTTTTCATCAGTTTGAAATTTGTAATTACCTTCGGCATCAGTTGTTGCGCCATCATAAGAATCTTTCAAGCTAACATTAACATCTTTAACGGGTTTGTTTTTGTAAAGCACTTTTCCAGATATGTTAACCTGAGCAAAAGAAAACGCTGCAACGCTTGTACAAGCTAAAATCATTGTTCTTAATGCAAAATTGGAAGTCATAGTTTGTTGTTTATTTCTGGCTCAAAATTAAATACCAAAATCGTTTATTAAAATTAATTTTTTCTGAACGGTAAAATAACAAGACTGAATGGTAATTTTTAGTAATTTTGTTATTATCACAAGTCTTAATTGTAAGCAAACTGATTGGCTTATATTTTGTAAAATCAAAAAAGCAATATAAATTTTAAGATTATGAAACCTATATTTTTACTCGGAGTTTTGGGCGCTGCTGTTGCAGTAACGTCTTGTTCTACTCAAAATAAACATTACACAATCTATCCAAAAAGTGGTACTAATACGCAAGGATATGTAGATTTTTCACAAAAAGGGAAGGAAGTCACCATGAAGCTTAATGTCTATAATTTAAAACCTGGAGAACACGCCATCCATCTTCACGAGAAGGCGGATTGCTCGGCAACAGATGGGACTTCGACTGGTGGACACTGGAATCCTGCTGGCGCTCAACATGGTAAATGGGAAACTGAACACTTCCACATGGGTGATATCGGAAACCTAAAAGCTGATGCCAACGGAACGGCACAATTGGAGTTTAAAACTGATAAATGGTGTATAGGATGTAAGGATGAAAGTAAAAATATTATCGGTAAAGCGATCATTATTCACGCGGACAAAGATGATTTCCATACGCAGCCAACAGGTAATTCAGGTGGAAGAGTCGCTTGTGTTGAGATAAAATAATAAACCAAAAGCTCCGAAAATTTTCGGAGTTTTTATATTTCATGACTTTGGAAAGCATCTTCAATATGATGAATTTCTAAGTCGTTGGTATTTGTTTTAAGAACAGAAATAATATCAAATCTTACTTCCAATTCTTCATTTAATTCTTGACAATACCCATCAGCCGCCATAATAAGAAGTTTCATTTTCTTTTTGTTAACGGCATCTTCCGGATTGATGATGTGATTATCGCTTCGCGCTTTAACTTCAATAATAACAAGTTTTTGATCTTGCTTTGCAATGATGTCAACTTCTGCTTTCAGAAATCGAAAATTGCGTTCCAGAATCTGATACTTTTTAGACTCTAGAAATTCGCAAGCTGCATCTTCAGCGCGTTTTCCGAAATCATAATGTTCTGACATTTTTAAGATTTAAAAATAACTTCCGATTTTTTGCCAATGTTTAATTCAACTTCAGCGCCCAAAATAATTGGTCGATTGTCGAAAATATGTCCATTAGGGAATTCGTACAAAACAGGGAAATTATAGCCTTTTACACGATGTTCTATCAAATGATAAGCGAAAGGATCAAAAGACTCCTCAAAAGCTTTGTTTTCGCCTTCTTTTCCCATATTGGTCATTCCGCCAACAATTAATCCATTAATTTTACTGAAAACACCAGCCAATTCGAGGCTCATCAACATTCTGTCCAACGCATAGAAATTCTCGCCGATATCTTCAATTAATAAAATTTTATCTTTAAAATCGAAAGAATATTTGGTACCTAAAAGTGCATAAATCAAAGCTAAATTACCGCCAACAATTTGTCCATCGGTATTTCCTTTTTTATTAAAATCGTTTGATTTAAAAGTATAATTAAGTTTTTTCCCTTTTAAAATATCAAAAACCAAATCATAACTTTCTTCGCTAACGCCAAAAGAAGAAGTCTTCAAAGTTTGCCCATGGACACTCGCAAAACCTTTCTTTAAAAGTAAACTTTGTACCGCAGTATTGTCCGAATAACCGATGTACCATTTTGGATTTTTCTTAAAGTCCGTTAGTTTGATATGCTCTAACAAATGTTGACATCCGTAACCGCCACGTGTTGTCCAAATTGCATTAATTTCGGGATCGTTGAGCGCCCAATTGATATCCGAAATACGTTGTTCTTCGTTACCAGCGTAACTATAACCATCTTGAAATTTCTCTAAAGTATATTGTCCCAAAATAGGTTCGTAACCTTTAGAAATTATTAAATCTAAAGTGTTTTGTAATTGCGATTCTTCAACAGAACCAGCTGGCGAAATAATAGCAATTTTATCAGCTTTTTTAAGACTTTTAGGAAAAATAATAGACTTCATTTTATTTCGAACGTTTGTATTTAACCTCAGTTTTTTCGGCTTCTTCTAGTTTTTTATCAAACTGATTGAATTTTTTGAAACTTTGTAAAAATATAAAGAAACTAAATATAATCAAGATAACGCCAACGCCCTTTCTGATGGCATTTGCAACCTTTTGAGTTAACTTATCATGGAATTGTTTTGCAAGGAAAATCTTCGCTAAATCTATCGCTAAATAAGTACAAATTACAATCCCAATGTAAAGTATAAAATCATTAGTTTCTGGATATTGATTACGAACGGAAACTACCGTCACCAACCAAAATAAGATAACCCCGACATTTAATAAATTTAATAAAAAGCCGTTAGCAAAGGTTTTGAAATAATTACGACTGATAAGTTTTTCTTCTCCCTTCATGTGCATTTTGGTTTTAGAAACTATCATGATACAGCCATAAATAAAAATGAGGAGCGCCGAAATCCGATAAAATGAGGGATGTTTGTCAATAAGTTCCACAAGGTCGGCACTTGCGTAATACGATGCAACAATACAGAGTATATCGGCAGTTATCACCCCAAAGTCCAATGCTAAAGCATGCTTGGGACCACGCGAAAAACTTGTCTCTATAAGGAGGAAAAAGATGGGCCCGATGAACACCAAACTCAGCATGATTCCTAGTACAATTGCATATAAAATAAGTTCTAACATAGCTTATAGTATCTTGCAAAGAAAAAGAATTTTTAATAAACCTTAGCTTAAATTAAGCTTTACTAAAAAATTCTTAATGATTATAATTAATTGATAATCTTGAAATCCAACTGTTTAGCCAACAAATTAGCTTTCATAACTTTTATCTTAACTTGGTCACCCAATTGGTAAGTATTACCAGTTCTGCTACCAACGATCGCATAATTCTTAGCATCAAAACTATAAGAATCGTCGATTAAATCACGAAGTTTTATCATACCTTCGGCACCGTTTTCAGGGATTTCTACCCAGAAACCAAAGTCCGAAACTCCAGAGATAACACCGTTGAAATATTCGCCAACATGTTTCTCCATAAATTTGACCTGCATGTATTTGATAGAATCTCTTTCTGCATCGGCTGCAAGACGCTCCATCGAGCTACAATGTTTAGCTTTTTCTTCAACTTCGTGCACATCAACCGACTTGCCGCCATCTAGATAATGTTGCAACAATCGATGTGCGATAACATCTGGATAACGACGAATTGGCGATGTAAAGTGCGAATAATACTCAAATCCTAGGCCGTAATGACCAAGACTTTCGGTGGTGTATTTAGCTTTACTCATGCTTCGCATAGCAAGCGTTTCGATCATATTTTCTTCCGCTTTACCTTTTACTTCCTGTAAAAGTTTATTCATAGATTCGGTTGTAGTTTTAGCATTGGCTAAATTCATTTTGTAACCGAAATTACCAACAAAATCGCGTAAAGCATTTAATTTGGTAGGATCTGGATCTTCGTGAACACGATAAATAAAAGTGTTGTGAGAAGGCTCATTTCTTTTATTTAATGAAATAAATTCTGACACTTTTCTGTTTGCTAAAAGCATAAATTCTTCAATCAAATGATTCGAATCTTTGCTAATTTTAAAATAAACACCAATCGGATTACCATCTGCATCTAGATTAAATCTTACTTCACTTCTATCAAAAGTAATCGCGCCGTTTTTGATACGTTCATCACGGAGAATCTTTGCAAGATCATCCAATTTATTAATTTCTTCTTGATAATCACCTTCTTTAGTTTCGATACGTTCTTGTGCTTCTTCATAAGTAAATCTTCTGTCAGAATGCGTTACTGTACGACCAAACCATTGTTTTTTAACTTTAGCTTGATCATCCATTTCGAAAACTGCTGAGAAAGTGTATTTGTCTTCATTAGGACGAAGCGAACAAACGCCGTTACTAAGAACCTCAGGTAACATCGGCACCACGCGATCCACTAGATAAACTGAAGTTGCGCGATCATAAGCTTCGTCATCCAGTAAAGTCCCAGGACGTACATAATGCGAAACGTCCGCAATATGAACACCTATTTGCCAGTTTCCATTTTCTAATTTTTGAATAGAAAGTGCGTCGTCAAAGTCTTTTGCATCTTTTGGATCAATGGTAAATGTGCAAATATTTCGCATATCCCAACGTTTTGCAACTTCCTCCGGACGAATTTCGGTATCGATTTCGTCAGCTTCTTTTTCAACTTCTGGTGGGAAATTGTAAGGCAAACCATATTCAGCCAAAATTGCATGAATTTCGGTTTCGTGTTCGCCAGGTTTTCCTAGAACTTGAATAATTTCGCCTTCTGGATTTTTGCTACCCGCATCCCATTTTATCATTTTAACAATGACTTTATCGCCATCTGTCGCATCATGGACTTTATCTTTCGGGATAAACATATCCGAATGCATATTCTTTTTATCAAAAACTACGAATCCAAAATCCTTATGTGGAATATCTTGGAAAGTCCCAACAAAAGTATCTTTTGCACGTTCGATAACATTAACAACAGAACCTTCTAGTTTTTTTCCTTTAAAATGATAAGTCACAATAAGGACTTTATCACCTTGTAAGGCATCTTTTACATTTTTTTGATGGATAAAAATATCATCTTCTATACCTTCGACACTTACATAAGCGTTACCAGATTGGTTAAAATCGATAATACCAGTTAAAGCACCTTCGATTTTTAAGTTGATGATGTATTTACCTTTTTCAGTTTCTTTAATTTTTTCACTCGCAAGAAGACGATGTAAGGCTTGTATAACCAATTCTCGTTGTCTTGGATTTTTGTAATCTATACCATTCGCAATCTGTTTATAATTATAGATTTTGTTGGTATTTTGGTTCATAAAACGCAGAATAATTCTCCCTAATTCGATGAGTTTCTGATCGTTTTTTAGACTTCTATTTCTTTTCATAGGTTTAAAAATTAATAAACCTTAATATTTTAAGAAATACTAAGGTTTTTACAATTAAGAACAAGCAATCTTGTTGACTCTGTTCTGATGTCGGCCTCCTTCGAAATCTGTTGTGAGGAATTTCTCAATGATTTCTAAGGCAAGCTCTTTTGCAATAAATCTTGCAGGAAGAGCGACCATATTAGCATTATTATGTTGTCTAGACAATGCTGCAATCTCTGGCATCCACGCTAGCGCACAACGGATCTGTTGATGTTTGTTGGCTGTAATCTGTACACCTTGACCACTTCCACAAATCAAAATCCCAAGTTCGTTATCACCGTTTTCCACAGAAGAAGCCGCAGGATGTACAAAATCTGGATAATCTACAGAATCAAAAGAATGTGTCCCAAAATCCTGAATTTCGTATTTATCTTTTAATTGTTCTATAAGATATTCTTTATACTCAAAACCTGCATGGTCAGCGGCAATAGCTATTTTTTTCATAATTTACTTTTATATAATATTAGATAGATTTTCTACAAATTTAATATTATTCTGTTGATTGATAATCTTTGGAAGATAAGAATAACTAAATAAGATCTCGATAATTAATACTTTGTTAATATTACCTATCAAAACCTGTGGAAAACTACGAAAACAAATGTGGAAAACTAGGTTGAGATTGTTCTTTTTAGTTTGAATTAAAATTCATATTGCACTTTCTAAATGGAAAAACAATTCCCAAACTTGAAAAACTTTTGATGTGCCAATCCAAATATATTCCCCAGTTAAAATATCCATAATCTAGACTTATTAATATTTATCAGCATTTGTGGAAAACTCAGTTAAATTATTGAAAATCAAATATCTTAAATGTTAATAGAATATGAATAGACTTTAAATTAAATGTTATCAAAAATTTCAAAAATACTTTTCCACAAAACTCACAACTACAATATACAATAACAATATTCTTTCTTTTTTAAATAAATAAAATTGTTAGATAATGATTGTTGTAGTGGTGTGGAATCTTTTGTGTGAAAAGTTCGTCTTTTGCTAAAGAGAAATCTTACATTTGTAATCGTTGAAACTAGTGTTTCAAATATCAAACCAATCTGAAATAAATTTAATAAATACGAATGAAAACAATTAAGGATTTCAATTTTTCTGGCAAAAAAGCTTTGGTACGCGTTGACTTCAATGTTCCGCAAGATGATAATCTTAACGTAAGTGACAATACAAGAATTGTTGCTGTTAAACCGACAGTTGATAAGATTTTGGCTGATGGCGGTTCGGTAATCTTAATGACGCATCTTGGTCGTCCAAAAGGTGAAGTTAATGATAAATATTCTCTTAAGAACATTGTTTCTGAAGTTTCTAAAGTTTTAGGAAAAGAAGTTAAGTTTGTTGAAGAATCGATTGGTGAAAAAGCAGAACAAGCTGCTGCTGCTTTACAAGCGGGTGAAATTTTGTTGTTAGAGAATCTTAGATTCCATGCAGAAGAGGAGAAAGGAGACGAAGCTTTTGCTGAACAACTTTCGAAACTAGGTGATGCTTATGTTAATGATGCCTTTGGTACTGCGCATAGAGCTCATGCTTCGACAGCAGTTATTGCTAAATTTTTCCCTTCAACTAAATTTTTCGGTTTGTTGATGGCTAAAGAATTAGAAGCTATTGATAAAGTTCTTAAATCTGGTCAAAAACCTGTAACTGCAATACTTGGTGGATCTAAAGTTTCTACTAAAATTACTATTATTGAAAATATTTTACCAGCAATTGATAATTTAATTATTGGTGGTGGTATGGCATTTACGTTTATTAAAGCTTTAGGCGGCAAAATCGGAAACTCTTTAGTAGAAGATGATAAGTTGCAATTAGCTTTAGAAATTTTAGAAAAAGCGAAGCAACATAAAGTTGAAGTTTATTTGCCTAGTGATGTGATTATTGCTGATCAATTTAGTAATGATGCGAATACTGAAGAAGTAAACGTTTACGAAATTCCAGAAGGTTGGATGGGATTGGATGCTGGTCGTCAATCGAGATCAAAAATTAATGATGTGATCTTAAATTCTAAAACAATTCTTTGGAATGGGCCAATTGGTGTTTTCGAAATGTCAAAATTTGCTGATGGTACAATTGCTTTAGGTGATAGTATCGAAGAAGCCACTAAACTTGGAGCATTCTCCTTAGTAGGAGGTGGCGATAGTGTAGCCTTTGTTAAGCAATTCGGTTATGCTGACAAGGTTAGTTATGTTTCAACTGGCGGTGGCGCCATGTTAGAAAGTCTTGAAGGTCTAGAACTTCCAGGAGTTGCTGCAATTAACAAAGATTAATTCTTTTTAGATTATAAAAAAAATGAAAACCGACAAATAGATGTCGGTTTTTTTTGTCTTAGATTTTGTCAAGGTCTTGATTATTTTTTTTGAGCGATTCTCAAGCTAGTAGTCGAATTTTTAAAATTCACATTATTTTTCTAAAATTTTGAAGTTTTCACAAAAAAATCACAAAATGCTCAAAAATCGGCTTTCAGAATATAGCCAAAAATCGATTTTCTACTTTTTTCCGATAATATATATCAAACTCGAAAATTCGCCAGAAAAAGATGCTTTTATGTTAGAAATCGCTCCACGAAGACTTGCTTTAAGCCAAAAAAGGCTCGAATTTTTATATTTTTCACTCAACATCGAAATATAAAACGAGTCGAGTAAGAGAGGCTTAACTTTTTCAACTTTCCAAGAATGGTTGTTCATAAGTTTCAACATTCCGTTTCTTGAGAAATGATAAACGTGTCGAGGTACGTCGTAGGCTGCCCAAAATTCTTTATAATAAATTGCATCATGTGAAGTTGGATTCGGAACAGCAATAATTAATTTTCCTTCAGCTTTTAATTTTTTATAAAAGATAGAAAGCATTTCTTCTTGATTTTCCACGTGCTCGAAAACATGCCAAAGCGTAATGGCATCTAAAGAATGATCTTCAATTTCATCAAGATTCGATACTAAAGTGGTCTTGCTAGTTTTTTGTTTTGCAGCATTTCTAGCATCATCATTTGGTTCGAAACCGAAAGTTTTAAAATCATTTTCGATATATTTTACAAATTCTCCAGCGCCGCAGCCATAGTCTAAAACTTTTTTATTTTGTCCAGAATTTATGCTTTTTGAAAGTATATTTTTCTTGTAAGAAAGATTGAAACCTTGTAAGAATTTATATAATTTTTCTTTTGCACTTCCGCTATCTTGATGGTGTGAAATGTAATCTTCGCTTTCGTAATATTTAGAAAGATTTGATGGAATAGGGGAGGTTTTCCAAACGCCTTTAGTTTCGGTTTCTTTTAATTCAAAAATTTCTTGAGTAAGAAAATGATCTTTTATTTTCATTAAATTTTGATGAATAGGTTTTATTCTTTTCTAAAAGTGGAATTGTAGTTATCCACAATTCCACAATCTAATACTTTTTCTATATTTTAAGCTTATATAAATGTTTCACGTGGAACATTTAACAAGTTATCCACAATTTATCTACCAAGAAATACCAATAAAACATTGATATCTGCAGGAGAAACACCGCTAATTCTACCAGCTTGAGCAATAGTTTTTGGCATTACTTTACTAAGTTTTTGTTTAGCTTCAGATGATAAACTAGAGATTTTAGTAAAGTCAAAATCCTCAGGAATCTTGATATTTTCTAAACGATTAAGTTTAGATACATTCTCTTTTTCCTTTTCAATATAACCTCTGTACTTAATATTAATCTCAGCTTGCTCTCTAACTTCATCATTAAATTGGCTTGCAAACTCTTTAATGGCAGGAATTTCTTCCAGTTTTTCAAGTGTCATATTAGGTCTTGTAAGGATTTGTGCAGCTCTATAAGCTTGATCTACAGGACTTGACTCTATACTTTCTAAGATAGGATTTATAATACCAGGTTTTAAAGACATTTCTCGTAAGAAGTCTTCGAGTTGCTGACTTTTAGCGATTTTGTCTTTTACGCGATCAAGTCTTTCTTGCGTTGCCAAGCCTAGATTATAAGACTTTTCAGTCAATCTAATATCAGCATTATCTTGTCTTAAAAGTAGACGATATTCAGCTCTTGATGTGAACATTCTGTAAGGTTCTTCAGTGCCTTTTGTGATGAGATCATCAATAAGAACACCGATATAAGCTTCATCTCTACTAAGTGTAAATTCAGGCTTATCTTGAACTTTAAGAGCAGCATTAATACCTGCTATTAAACCCTGCCCAGCCGCTTCTTCATAACCTGTAGTACCATTAATTTGACCCGCAAAATAAAGGTTCTGAATTAATTTTGTTTCTAATGTATGATAAAGTTGAGTAGGAGGGAAGTAGTCGTATTCAATCGCATAACCAGGACGGAAAACTTTAACATTTTCAAAACCAGGTATAAGCTTCATAGCTTTGATTTGTACATCTTCTGGAAGCGAAGAACTGAATCCATTAACATATATTTCAACAGTGTTCCAGCCTTCTGGTTCAACAAAAAGTTGATGTCTTGTACGTTCTGCAAAACGATTAATTTTATCCTCTATACTTGGACAATAACGTGGTCCTAAACTTTGGATGGTACCATTAAACATTGGACTTCTATCGAATCCTGAACGCAAAACTTCATGTACTTCTTCGTTGGTATAGACAATATAACAGCTTCTTTGTTCTTTTAGTTTTGGAGTATCTAAGTAAGAGAATTTTTGCGGATTTTCATCACCCGATTGTTCCTCCATTTTCGAATAATCTAGGCTACGACCATCTACCCGTGGAGGTGTGCCAGTTTTCATTCTGCCAGATTCAAAGCCTAAAGAAACCAATTGTTCGGTTATTCCATATGCTCTAGGTTCGCCCATTCTACCGCCACCAAGTTGTTTATCACCAACGTGGATTAAACCATTTAAGAAAGTTCCGTTAGTTAATACAACTGACTTTCCACGAATTTCGATGCCTAATGACGTGACAACACCAACCACTTTATTATCTTCGATAATAAGGTTTTTAACCATATCTTGGAAGAAGTCAAGGTTAGGCGTGTTTTCTAATGCGATACGCCATTCTTGCGCGAATAACATACGGTCATTTTGTGTTCTTGGCGACCACATTGCTGGACCTTTTGATAGATTCAACATCTTGAATTGTATTGCGGACTTATCAGAAATTACCCCTGAATAACCGCCCATAGCGTCAATTTCTCTAACAATTTGTCCTTTTGCAATTCCTCCCATTGCAGGATTACAGCTCATTTGACCAATGGTTTGCATGTTCATGGTAACCATTAAAGTTTTTGAACCGAGATTGGCAGCAGCAGCAGCAGCTTCGCAACCTGCATGACCTGCACCAACGACGATAACGTCATATATTTCTGATATCATTTTACATTCAGTTTAATAAAAAAAAAAAAACAAAATGTTTCACGTGAAACATTTTTAATTTAAAGATACTTTTCGCTAAATAATGCGAGATAAAAATCCTCTTTAGAACGCATTTCTGTTTGTTCTGCTTCGGATTTATCTTTGTATCCAACAAGGTGAAGTAGGCCATGTGCAAGGACGCGTCTCAACTCTTCGTCGTTAGATTTTCCTATTTGTTCCGCATTATCTATTACGCGCTGCAAAGATACAAAAATGTCAGCGTTTATTGTTTTGCCCTTTACTTTGTCAAAAGTGATGATGTCGGTATAATAATCATGTTGAAGAAAATCTTGATTTATTTTTAAAAGATATTCGTCGTCACAAAGGATGTAATTGATTTCTCCAAGTTTTTTACCTTCTGTTAATATTAAATCTTCAAGCCAATTTGTATAGTTCGGCTGAATCGTATTCTCTACATCTTCAAAGAAAAATTGTATCATAATTTTAAAACCAGTGTCCTAATATCACACTGAAAATTCCTTTTTGTTTATTAATAGATTGACTAAAATTAAGTTTAATCTGACCAAATGGCGATTTGTATCCTGCAGTTATACCAACAGAACTAAAACTAATTTTTGCCGTATCTTCCAATCCAAAATCCTTGAACATATTTGCAATGCTAAAATTACCGATGATGTAATAGTTTTTGTTAAATCTAAATTGCACATCGTTGGAAGCATAAATCAAGTTATTATCATTAATTTGACCAAACTGATAACCTGACATGGCTTTTATATTATTAAAATTTTGTTCGAAAATCCCGCCTAACCTGTATTGATAGAAATGTGGAATAACATCACCAAAGCTAAATCCTCCAAAAAGATTAAGTCTATATGTGAATTTTTTGGACAATCTAAAGCTCATCCTAATATCTGCCTTTGCTTGGACAGGTTTCTTCTCAAGCTCGTTAGAAAATACGTCAAGAACTTTTACTTCGCCATTCAGATAAAATCCGCGAGTAGGGAAGTCCTTGTCATCTTGCGTATCACTTTTTACAAATGCATAAAGATTTAGATATCTGTCCGAATTGTAGTTTTGTCCAGACGCATCTTCAGTATCGAAATAATCAAAACTTAGCCCGCCTCCCAAAGCATATCTATCTTTCCAGATAGATTGTAGATAGGCTTCATTACGGAACCATTTCCAATCTTCGATAACGTTTTTGCTCTTATTTAATAATTCAAAACTCATCCCAGATGCATAAAGTCCAAAGCCAGGAATATAGCCATTGTCAATAAAATAATTGAAATAATATCGCGGTTTATCACCAACAACTAAATCTAAAGATAAATCTGTGTTTTTAAATAACAGTCGTTTTGCTGAATAATTTAATAATAAACCAGTTTTAAAAATCTCATCATAATGCAATCCAAACTTGATGAAATGTCTTGTATCGTCTTCTGTTACTTGTATTTTTAAATAATTGGTTTCAGCATTCTGAACGATATCGTAGTTGATAATTCGATAATTGTTGGTTGCATAAAGCTTATCAATCATTTTGTTAACGCTACCATAAGTTTGCATGGATGGCGTACGCAATCCCATCTTTCCTAAAACATAGTTTTTACCGTAGATTTTACCATTTTCTAGCACGAGACTATCAATCTTATACACATTGCTATATATTGGGTTAATTGGTACTCTAAGACGCTCGTATTCGCGTTTAGGAAGTCGATCAAGTACTGTTTCGTAACGATGTGCAGCAACATATCCACTATCAAGAATAGACTTTTTGTTATCATAACTTGTAGCCGTCATTCCTGTCAAGTCTGGTTTTATGTTGATATCCGTGTATTTATATTGTCTTTTGGTATCCCGTTGAATTCCAAAATCTATAATTTGATTTAAAATCGAAATCATGCTTTTAAGATCATCACGCTTTGCTAGACCTTGGTTAAGGTCTACACCAATGACAATATCCATTCCTTTTTCTTTTAAAGGTTTTGAAGGATAATTGACCGTCATTGCGCCATCAACATACAAACTATCATTAATCTTAACAGGTTCTAACAATGATGGAAACGCCGAACTTGCCATAATGGACTGAACCAAATCACCCTTTTCAAAAATTTGCATATTTCCGCTTTCTAGATTGGTTGCAACACATAAAAACGGAATCGGAAGCTTTGAAAAATCTGTTACTGTTGATACGTTTTTCAGGAGCTCTTTCAACATATAAACATTACGCTGACCAGTCGAAATAGACGATGGAAAGCTAGCTTTACCGTTTTGCAATGGTATATTTAGAAGATATTTGTCAACGGATTTATTAAAAAAAGTAGCATCTTTTCGTGAAGTTGGATCCGTAATTAACGAATAAAAATCGGTGTCCATTACAATTTTTTCGATATCTTTTCCTGTATAACCAGCCGCATACATTCCTCCAATTATTGCGCCCATGCTGGTTCCCGAGATATAATCGATTTTAATTCCTAATGAATCGATAACTTTTAAAACGCCTACATGTGAGAAGCCTTTAGCGCCGCCGCCACTTAACGAAAGACCAATTTTTGCATTTTTGGGTATGACTAGTGGCTCTTTAACTTGTGATTGAAACAAATTAAAACACAAAAACACTATTAATATCCAAAAATTCTTCATGTTTAATCTTTTATATAAACTCTTTTTACCCGAGGTGATATTGAAGTTAAAACTTCGTAAGGTATTGTATTACAATAAGTAGCAAAATCCATTAAGCTTGGTTTTTCAGAAAAAATAATGACATCATCACCTTCTTTAGCTTCCAAATCTGAAACATCGACCATCAACATATCCATACAAACTGTACCAACAATTGGTACTAATTTATTTTGTACATTAACTTTCCCAATTTTATTACCGATTAATCTCGGAATTCCATCAGCATAACCAACTGGGATTGTAGCTATTTTAGATTCTTTTTCAGCTTTAAAACGTCTACCGTAACCAACTGTTTCTCCGGTATTTATATCAGAAATTTGAGAAATAACGGTTTGGAAACTTACAGTATTTTTAAGCTTTTTCTGAATCTCATCATTATAAGCAATTCCCATCATACCAATCCCAATTCTGACCATATCGTATTGATTATCAGTATAATTTAATATACCTGACGAATTCAAAATATGTCGAATAGGTTGATAACCAAGTAAATTTATTAATTTATTTGAAGTCTTTTCAAAATTTTCTAATTGAAATTCGACATAAGATTTCTCATTTGGTATGTCAGCTGTTGCCAAATGACTAAAAATACTTTGTACTTTAATATTGTTATTTGCTATAAAATCAGCTAGTTGCAATATTTCTTGATCTTTAAAACCAAGACGATGCATACCTGTTTCTAACTTAATATGTATAGGATATTTTTCGGTGACACCAAGTTTCTTCAATTCGTTACAGAACAATTCTAAAACTCGGAAACTATAGATTTCTGGCTCTAGATTGTACTCAATAACCGTTCTGTAGCTATGTTGCTCAGGATTCATCACAATAATTGGAGTGGTGATTCCTTTTTTTCTTAAATCGGCACCTTCATCAGCAACTGCAACACCAAGATAATCAATATGATGATGTTGAAGAAATTCTGAAATTTCAAAACTTCCTAATCCGTAAGCATTGGCTTTAACCATTGCCATCATTTTGGTTTCGGGTTTTAGAAGCGATTTATGAACATTAATGTTATGTAAAAGTGCGTTCAGATTAACTTCTAATCGGGTTTCATGTTTACGAAGTTCTAGAATATCTTTGATGCGTTCAACCTCAAATTTTCGCGCACCTTTTAGTAGAATTAATTGATTATCAATCTCTTCAAAAGATTTACTTTCAATAAAACTTGATGTTGAATCAAAACTAAAAACATTTGTTTTGATATCTTTTGCAAAATTTGAAATTTCAGTTCCTATTAAGAAAACTTGTTCAAAATTTTGCTCGTTTACAAGATCAATAACTTCTTTGTAGAAACTAGGATTGTGAGAATCTGAATCTACAAAATCTGTCAATACCAAAGATTTTTTTGGCTTATTATATTCTTGTATAAACTGAAAAGCTATTTTAAGTGAATCTAAATCTAAGTTATACGAATCGTTGATAATCAAATTATTACGAACGCCTTCTACAGCTTCTAGACGCATTTCGATCGCTTGTAAAGCATTGATTTTTTCAACAATTTTTGAATTAGAGAAACCAAGCTCTTTTAAAACAGAAATTAAAGCTAAAGCATTTGACAAAGTTGCTTCATCGCGAGTACTTGCTTCAAATTCGATTTCATCTTCGAAAATTTTAACTTTTACAAGTTCTTGACGGTTTTTATAATCATTAATAATGTGAATGTCATTATTTGACTTAAAACCAAAACTAATTAATTTTTTACTTGAATATAAGTTAGTTATTTTATTATTAACCAATTCTTTATCTCCGTTGTATATTATAGTTTTAGAATATTTGAAAAGTTTAATTTTTTCATCAATCAGCTCTTCTTCATTTTCAAAATTCGAAGAATGTGCTGATCCAATGTAAGTCAAAACTCCAATGTTGGGATGGAAGATTTCTTCCTGCAATTCCATTTCGTTGGGTTTAGAAATTCCAACTTCAAAAATTCCCAGCTCATGTTTTGCATTTATTTGTAACAAAGAGAGCGGAAGACCAATTTGAGAATTAAAACTTTTTGGACTCTTCACCGTTTGATATTCGTTCCAAAGACTTTGGTAAAGCCATTCTTTAAGAATCGTTTTACCATTACTGCCTGTAATTCCAATACTTTTTATATAAGAATTTTCGAGATGATATTTGGCGAGTTGCCTCAAGAATTGTAAGCTATTCTTTACAATTATCCATGTAATCTGCGGATTGTCGGAAGTCTTTTTCTCTGCAATAATAACTTCAATACCTTTTTCGATCGCAGATTCTATGTACTTTTCGCCAGAATTTTTGGAAGAATTAATGGCTATAAAAGCAGTGTTTTTGGAAGAATAAATGCTACGACTGTCGAAAGCCAAATTTTTGACAATCATTTTTGGGTTACCAATCAGTTCAGAATTGGTAAAAAAAGCAAGCTCTTGAGTTGTATATTTCATTGTTTTGTGGAATCATTATTTTGACTCCGGATTATTTTTTGACAGAACTTCGTCCATGAAAACTCTTCGGCTAACAGCCTCGTAGCTTTCGGTCTCACCAAGTTCTACAATATCTTTGCCGTGAGAAATTCTCATCGAATAATTCGCGAGATTTCCGGTTCTTTTACAAATAGCATGCACTTTTGTTACATATTCGGCCGTTGCCATAAGGTTAGGCATTGGACCAAAAGGGCGTCCAAGAAAGTCCATATCTAGACCAGCGATCACCACTCGTGTGCCACCATTCGCAAGTTGATTAGCAATTTCGACAATACCATCATCGAAAAACTGCGCCTCATCGATACCAACAACATCACAATTTGAACCAAGTAGCAAGATTTCGTTAGAAGAATCTACCGCTGTACTTGGTATTTTGTTATGATTATGCGACACAACATCTTCATCTGAATATCGCGTATCGATTTTCGGTTTAAAAATTTCAACCTTTTGTCCGGCCATTTCGGCACGTCGTAATCGGCGAATCAATTCTTCCGTTTTACCTGAAAACATCGATCCACAGATGACTTCCATCCAACCACTCTGTTTAGAATGATTTATTGTATTTTCTAAAAACATTCTTTAATTTAGCAATTCATATAAGCCATTTTTTTTTCAACAAATTTTTGCTTCGTTTTTTTGAAGTTTTGACAGGTTGAAGTGGACTTATAATTAAGTTTCAAAATTACGAAAAAGATAATTAGATTGTTATGAATGGGCTGCAAGAAATCCATGACGAGTTGTTTCTTGATATTCAAAATATTATTGAAGAATTAAACGATATTTCTTCTATCGACGACTTACTACAGAAAGAAAAATTGATCCGAGAATTGTCAGAAAAGACCAATTTTCTAAAATTAAGTGAAGCTTTTGGATTAAATCAAATTTTAAATAAACCTCAAGTTCTTCCCGTTGTTTCTGTTGTAGATGAACAGGAAATTTTCGAAGTAACCGAAGATGATAATGTTGAAGAACCGTCACAAGTTGAAAACGTTGAAAACGAAGCTACTGAAGATGATATTCAAGATGATGATTTGGACTTAATCGATAACCAAATTCTTGCGGAAGCGCATCAAGAAGAAATTGTGGAGACTGAAAATGTCGAAGATTTTGACAAAACTGAGGAAATCGAAAATGTTGATCATGATGACGAAGTTGAAAATGATCACCTAGATTTGTCAGACAACGAAATGTTGAAAGATGACGATACGGAGCATGATGTTGAAGAGCTTGCTAAAGACGAAGAAAATCTTGTCAAAGAAAAAGAAGCTTCTTTAAACAATGAAAGTACCTTCTCTTTTGCGATGGATTCTGTTGAGGAGTCTAAAGTGGAAACTGTTGAAGAGCCAAGTTTGGTTTCAGAAATCTCAGTGTCGGAAGATGCTAATGAAGTTAAAGAAAATTTAACTGAAACTATTTCAAAATCAGAAGAATTAGTAAGTGAATCTTCAGTAAAAATAGAAGATACTAAAGATGAAATTTCTGATGTAGAAGAAGAAAAAAAATCATTATTTGATACTGAAAAATCAAATGCCGATGACAACCAAAATTCTAAAAAAATTAAATTATCTAACATTAAAGGTATTCACAAAACTTTGTTTGATAATGATCCTTTAGAGAGAATACAAGCTTCTGAAACTACTTCTGAACCTAAAAATAGTGGAAGTCTTGGTAAAAGCAATATGCCAACTGATTATATGGAGGCGCCAAAACCAAAACCAGAATTCCGTTTGGATTTAAATGATAAAATTGCCTTTACACAACACTTGTTTAAAAATAGTCAGGTTGAGCTGAATCAAGTTGTTCATAAGTTGAATGAATTTGATAATATTGACGATGCTAAAGAATTTTTGAGCGATTTGTATTATGATAGAAATTGGGAAAAGGCAGATAGTTACGCACAACGACTTTGGACTTTGGTAGAAAACAGATTTTTGTAATGTCAGGCATTTTGTACTTTGTTCCAACGCCAGTTGGGAATTTGGAAGACATGACTTTTCGAGCAATTAAAGTTCTGAAAGAAGTCGATTATATTTTGTGTGAAGATACCCGAACTTCTGGTATTTTATTAAGACATTACGAAGTCTCGAAACCGTTGAGATCCTATCACTTACACAACGAACATCAAGCGACGGAAAAGGTGATTCAGGATTTGCAAAGTGGTCAAAACATCGCCATTATCACGGATGCAGGAACGCCAGGGATTTCGGATCCTGGCTATTTGTTAGCAAAAGCTGGCGCTGATAACGATATCGAAATGATATGCTTGCCAGGCGCAACAGCTTTTGTTCCGGCTTTGGTTGTTTCGGGGTTGCCGAATCATGATTTTTATTTTGCGGGATTTTTACCGCAGAAAAAAGGTCGTCAAACCAAATTAAAACAACTTGCTGAAGAGAAGAAAACTATCATTCTTTATGAAAGTCCGCATAAGATTAATACAACTTTGGAGCAGATAAAAGAATTTTTTGGTGAAGAAACTAAGGCAAGTCTTAGTCGTGAGATTTCGAAAAAGTTTGAAGAAACTAAACGTGGTACAATCAATGAGTTAATTGAATTCTCCAAAAGTAAAACTTTAAAAGGAGAAATTGTATTGATTGTGAATAATGTTGTCTAAAATTTGGTGTTTTTAAATTGATTCAAATTCAATAAAAATATTATTCGCTACATTTGAAAATAGAAAAAGAATAAACTATATATGAAACTATTAGAAGGAAAAGTTGCCTTAATTACAGGTGCAACAAGAGGAATCGGAAAAGGAATTGCCGAAGTTTTTGCAGCGCAAGGCGCAAAGGTGGCTTTCACTTATGCAGGATCTGTTGACAAGGCAAAAGCTTTAGAAGAGGAACTTTCTAAGATTACAACTGTTAAATCTTACCAATCTGATGCATCTGATTTTGATGCTGCACAAAAGTTGGTAGACGATGTTATGGTAGAGTTTGGACAAATTGATATTTTGATTAATAACGCTGGTATTACGAAAGATAATTTGATGTTGAGAATGTCAAAAGACGATTGGGATACGATTATCAAAGTGAATTTGGATTCTGTATTTAACCTTACAAAAGCGGTGATCAAACCGATGATGAAAGCGAAGTCGGGTTCTATCATCAATATGTCTTCTGTGGTTGGTGTTAAAGGAAACGCTGGTCAAGCAAACTACGCAGCTTCTAAAGCTGGCGTTATAGGTTTTTCAAAATCTGTGGCTTTGGAGTTGGGTTCTCGTAACATCCGTTGCAACGTGATTGCCCCGGGTTTCATCGAAACTGAAATGACGGCTGTTCTTGACGAAAATACGGTTAAGGGTTGGAGAGAAGCAATTCCGTTGAAGCGCGGTGGACAACCAGAAGATGTGGCAAATGCTTGCGTATTTTTAGGAAGTGATATGTCAGGTTATATCACTGGACAAGTGATTAACGTAGATGGCGGAATGTTGACTTAGTCAAGATTTTTTACAATATTTAGCAGCTTTCGGGCTGCTTTTTTTTATCTTCATTTTATGATAGATTTTCCTGTTACGCTTCATCTTTTCGGACACGATATATTGCTGCATCCAATTTTGGAATCGTTAGGGATTTTCATTGCGATGCGCTATTACTATTTTTTGAAAAGAAAATCCAATGAAAAAATGAACTTAAATGTTTCATTAGCGATTCTCATTGGTGCAACGGCAGGCGCGTTGTTTGGTTCTAAACTAATTGGAAATCTTGAAAATCCATACAAACTAGTCGAACAAGCGTTTAATTTCAAAACATTTTGGTCGAATAATACAATCGTTGGCGGATTGGCTTTTGGACTTTTAGGAGTTGAATTCGCAAAGAAAATTGTTGGACACAAAGAAAGCACGGGAGATTTAATTACATTTCCGTTAATTCTTGCTATGATTATTGGTAGAATCGGCTGCTTTTTCACAGGAATTTATGAAGAAACATACGGAGTTCCCACCGATTCGGTTTTCGGGATGTACTTAGGAGATAATGTGAAACGTCATCCTGTTGCTTTGTATGAGATTGTATTCCTCATCATCCTCTGGATTATTCTGAAAAAAATCGAAAAGAAAAGGAAGTATCCATCGGGTTTTGTATTTCAAGTTTTCATGATAAGCTACTTCACTTTTAGATTTTTACTTGATTTTATTAAACCTAAAGTTGACGTTATTTTTAATCTTGGAACCATTCAAGTTGTATGTCTTTCTATGATTATTTATTACATTTATAAAATATATTTAACCTTCAACACCAAAATACAAAACCAATATTCAGATGAACCAATTAGTAATTCTTGAAGTCGGCAACTTAGAAGGGGTTGTAGTGATGATTGTAGCGATGATTGCTGTTGCCTCTTTCGTGATATCTTTAGTAGTTGCTGGAATTTTTAAATTAATTTACGAATCCAAAGCTGGCAGAAAACTCACAAAAGGTCAATTTTGGAGAACAGTTTTAGTGTGTCTGCTTATTTGCGGATTGATTAGTGGAATGATTTGCGGAGGTGGAATTTAATTTACAATTATGCCAGTAAGAAATTATACTTATTACGATTATACGATAAGTCTTTGTCCAGAATGTTTGCAGCGTGTGGGCGCAAAAATTATTATTGAAGACGATTTGGTTTTTATGACAAAACGTTGCCCAGATCATGGTTTTTTCAAAACTAAAATAGCAACCGATGTAGAATATTATAAAAACATCAGGAATTTCAACAAAGCCTCAGAAATGCCCTTGCATTTTGGGACTGATGTAAATTACGGTTGTCCTTACGACTGCGGATTGTGTGTAGATCATGAACAACATAGTTGTTTATCTATTGTGGAAGTTACGGACCGCTGTAATTTGACTTGTCCGACTTGTTTCGCAATGTCTTCGCCGCATTATGGAAGCCACAGAAGTTTGGACGAAATTGAAGCGATGTTCGACACGATTGTAAGAAATGAAGGCGAGCCCGATGTTGTCCAAATAAGCGGTGGCGAACCGACCATTCATCCAGAGTTTTTTAAAATCATGGATATTGCAAAGTCGAAACCGATTAAACATTTGATGTTGAACACCAACGGAATTCGGATTGCAAACGATTCCGGTTTTGCAGAAAAATTGGCAACTTATGCCCCAGAATTTGAGGTTTATCTTCAATTTGATTCTTTTAAACCAGAAGTTTTGGAAGACTTCAGAGGAAAAAATTTGACGGATGTTCGTATGAAAGCTTTAGCAAAATTGAATGAGTTAAATCTTTCTACAACGCTGGTTGTTGTTTTGCAACAAGGTAAAAACATTGATGAAATCGGAAAAATCATCGATTTTGCTTTAAAACAAAAATGTGTTCGCGGAATTACCTTCCAACCTGTAGAAATTGCGGGACGAAATCGCGACGATTCTGCTGCAGAAAAAATTACTTTAACAGAAGTTCGACAAGAAATATTGAATCAGTTTCCTGCTTTAAATTCTGATGATTTAATTCCTGTTCCATGCAATCCAGATGCTTTGGCAATGGGATATATTTTAAAATTGAATGATGAAATTATTCCTTTAACTCGATACATCAATCCAGCTGATTTACTGAATAATGAATCGAAAAACACCATTGTTTACGAACAGGATGAGGGTTTAAAAGTGCAATTAATTGATATTTTCAGCACTGGAATTTCTGTTGATAAAGTTCAGCCAAAAGTTAATCAATTATTATGTTGTCTTCCAGAAGTTGTAGCGCCAGATTTGGGTTATGACAATTTGTTCAGAATTATCATCATGAATTTTATGGATGCTCACGATTTTGATGTTCGAGCTGTGAAAAAATCTTGTGTCCACATCGTAAATAAAGATTTAAAATTGATTCCGTTTGAAACCATGAATCTTTTTTACCGTGATGACAAACAAAAATGTCTAGAGGAATTGAGAAAAGATACAAGAGTGTTGTTTTAAGGCAAAAAAGGTTTTGAAAATCATCTCAAAACCCTTTTATCATTTGTGATTTTAGAAGTATTATTTAAAATACTGACACAAATGTACTTTTATTAGTTTTAATATGAAATGAACTTGGGTTAATTAATTCGCTTCCGAATACGACTTAAAACTTGTGGCGTAACGCCGATATATGAAGCTATATATTTGAGCGGAACTTTTTGCAATAAGTTCTTGTCTGTTTTTAAAAGTTTTAGATAGCGCTCTTCGGCACATTCGGTTAATAGAGAAAGTTCTCGTGCCGCTTTTGAAAGATAAAGTGCTTCCGCAGAAATCCTACCAAGAAAATTCCCGATTGATGAATGTTCGAAAAAGTGTAAAAAACTGTCGTGCGTGGCGCGCCACAAGACCATGTCGGTCATTGCTTATATCGAGTATTGGCTAGGTTCTCGCGTGAGAAAAGATTCGTATGATGTTAAATAATCATTTTCGAAAAGAAAATTAACGGGGATTTCTTTTTCTTTTTTATTTAAAAAGCATCGTCCAATACCTGTTGTTATTAATGAAAGATGATTTTCGACTTCGCCTTTTTCTATTATAAAATCATTTTTTTTGTAGGCTTGGACAAAAATTCTAGGTTCATATATTTCCCAATCTTTGTCGGTCATTTCAATCCCGAATGAGGTTAAATAGTCTTTATAATTCATCATTTAAGAAAGTGGTTTTTGTTATGATATAACCAGTATAAAATTAGGGATTTGTACTATATTTAATAACTAAAAAGATATTATGATAGAAAAATAATCGTTTTTAATATCAATTTAATTAATAAAAGTTATTTAAAATAATTTTTAAATTCGTAAATATTTAATTTGAAAAATATTTTATCAAAAAAAACTATATTTGACCAAATTCTATAAAGTTTTGATTACAATTAATACTAAAACCTATGAAAATCCGCTTTTTGTTTTTGCATTAGAAAGCGAAGCTGGTAGTCATTTTGATAAGGATAACAAAGTTTTTGTTGGTGTAGGGAAAGTTAATGCAACCTATCATTTAACAAAAGCAATTGCGAAATATCAACCAGACATTATCATTAATCTTGGTACAGCAGGAAGTACTGTTTTTGATCGTGGAAGTGTTGTGTGTTGTACAGAGTTTATCCAACGTGATATGGAAGTGTCAGCTTTAGGTTTTGCAAAATTCGAAACACCTTTCGAAAACTCAGCGATTATCTTGAATACCGGGATCGAACTCCCAAATTTTCCGATAGGCATTTGTGGTACGGGCGATCAATTCGAAATGGAACATAACAACCACGAATACAATATTATAGAAATGGAAGCTTATGCTTTAGCTAAAGTCGCCAATTTGGAAAACATTCCTTTTTTGGCTTTAAAATATATTTCTGATGGCGCCGATGGCAATGCCGTTGACGATTGGACAACAGAAGTTAAACGAGCATCCGAAGCTTTGAGTAAAGCTTTAGGAAGATAAAAAAAACGGTCAAATTATTTTGACCGTTTTCTATTTTAAAACTTCATGATGGTATCTAGTTCTTTAAGATATTCATGCGCGGTTAGGTCAAATTTAACAGGAACGATTGAGATGTAACCATCTGCCAGAGCCGTTTCGTCAGCATCTTCTGACTTGTCCATATTGTTAAAATAGCCGGATAACCAATAATATTTTTTGCCGTGTGGGTTAACACGCTCATCAAAACTTTCTTCCCATTTTGCATGCGCTTGTTTGCAGACTTTTACACCTTTTATTTCTTCTTTTGCAAGTTTAGGAATGTTGACATTTAACACAACACCTTTTGGAAGTGGATTGTCAAGAACTTTTTTGACGATCGCTTGGATATATTCTTTAGCTTGAGAAAAATCGGCATCCCAAGAAAAATCTAATAACGAAAAGCCAATAGCTTGCAAACCTTCTACACCAGCTTCAACTGCCGCTGACATTGTCCCAGAATAAATAACATTAATCGAAGAATTGGCACCGTGATTAATCCCCGAAACCACAATATCGGGTTTTCTTGTTAAAACTTTATCGAGTGCAAATTTCACACAATCAACAGGCGTCCCGCTTAGCGCATAATCGGTTTGTGGACCTTCGAGATTTATTTCTTCATAAGTTAAAGTTGCATTAATGGTTATTGCGTGTCCTTTTCCACTTTGTGGCGAGTTAGGCGCAACGACAATAACGTCGCCAATTTCGTTCATAAAACTTACCAAATTTCTAATACCAGGCGCTGTTATGCCATCATCATTGGTTACTAATATCAAAGGTTTTTCCATAATAATTTTCAAAAATATCGTGATGCATCTTAATTTGTAGATGCTCTTTTTTAAAGAATATCACAAAATTAGCTAAAATATAGCAGTCGAATAAAAATAAGGTATTAAATTTGATGTGACTTCGACTTATGATTTAGAAATAAATTTTCAAAGATTTGTAACAAAAATCAAAAGCTAATTACCAATATTTTATCACTTAAGTAATCTATATGTTTAAGAATTTTAAATGGAACAGAATCTTCATGTTTGCGCCACTTATGACGCTGATGTTTTGTTTCAACGCACCACAGAATGACGACGAAAAAATGCAAACCATTATGGTAAGTGTTAAGAACACACTTTCGTATTTGCATTATGCGCCAAAACCTATTAATGATGCTTATTCAGCAGAAGTTTATAATAAATTTTTTGAGTCTGCAGATCCAGACAAAAGAATTTTTTTACAATCTGATATGGATGAGTTTTCGAAACATAAAACCAAGCTTGATGATTACCTTAACAACGGTGATTTGACTTTTTATAAAGCGACAACAGATCGTCTTTATCAAAGATTGGATGATATCGATAAAATGACACAAGATATCTTGAGCAAGCCAATCGATCTCAATGAAGATGACAGTATGATTCTTGAACCAAAACTTAAGAAAAATGCAACTACTAATGCTGATCAAAAAGCTGAGTGGAAGCGTTATGTTAAGTATTATATTCTTCGCGAGATGGAAACTTTGAATAACAAGGAAGAATCTGCTAAGAAAAGAAAAGACTCATTAATTGCTAATAAACTAAAGGATACAGTTAAGTTAGAAATCCTTTCTGCAGATCAAAAAAGAATCAAAGCGCAAGGTGAGGTTAAGGATTTGATTACGGATATGTTCCGTCGTTACAAAAAGAGAAAGAAAAATGATTGGTTTACAGTTTATATGAACGCTTATACAGAAGTGTTTGATCCGCACACCAATTATTTTTCACCAAAAGATAAAGAAGATTTCGATACTAATTTCACAGGGAAAATTATTGGTATTGGTGCTTTAATCCAAGAGAAAAAAGGATATTTATATTTAGGCGATTTAACAATCGGTGCACCAGCTTGGAAGTCTAAACAATTAGCGAAAGGAGACAAAATCCTTAAAGTTAGATCAAAACCCAAAGAAGATCCAGTTAACGTCGTTGGGATGTTGACAGAAGAAGCGGTGCGACTTATCCGCGGAGAGAAAGGAACGCCAGTCACTTTAACTGTTGAGAAAACCGATGGTACAGTTAAAGATGTTACCTTAATAAGAGAAGAAGTTGCGATTGAAGACACTTACGCAAGAAGTTCGATTATTAACTCTCCAAACGGGAAAAAATTAGGCTATGTTTATCTACCAGGTTTTTACGCAGATTTTGAGGATAGTAAAGGAAGAAACGCTTCAGACGATGTTAAAGCTGAACTTTTAAAACTAAAAGCTCAAAAAGTTGATGGCGTTGTTTTAGATTTAAGAAATAACGGTGGCGGTTCATTAACAGAAGTTGTTGATATTATGGGCTTGTTTATCAATGCTGGTCCAGTTGTTCAGGTTAAAGACGGAAACGGAAAAATAAATGTTCTTAGTAACAAAACCAATGCGCCAGTTTGGACAGGTCCGCTTGTTATTATGCAAAACGAACTTTCGGCTTCTGCATCTGAGATTTTGACAGGAGCAATGCAAGATTACGGAAGAGCTGCAATTGTTGGTTCTCCACAATCTTTTGGTAAAGGAACTGTGCAGACTTTTGTGTCTCTAAACAGATTTTTAAATACCAGCGATGACTTTGGTGATCTTAAATTAACAATTCAAAAATATTATCGTGTCACGGGTGAGTCGACACAGAGAAAAGGTGTGGAATCCGACGTTAAGATGCAAGATTTGTATACTTATGCAGAAATAGGGGAGCGTTATGACCAATTTGCTTTGCCTTGGGATAAAATTGCACCAGCAAAGTTCAATAAAGTTAATAACATCAATACAGCATCTTTGCAGCAATCAATAGATTCTAAAATTAAAAATAATACGAATTATCAACTGCTTGTAGAGTCTGCAAAATGGAGAGAAGCTTTATCTAAAGAAGAAAAAATTACGTTGAACGAAGCTAAATATATGGCTTTGATGAAAGAACGTAAAGCGCAGATTGAAAAATTCAAAGCTTTGGATAAATACAATAATGGTCTCAAAATTAGTTTGCATGCAGATGAAGTTGCAAGAGAAAAGAAAGACGAAGCTTTTGCGAAAAAGTCCGAAAATTGGATTAAAAATTTACAGAAAGATTTTTATCTGAAGGAAACTTTAGACGCCTTAGAACAATCTTCAAAATAATAAAAAGCGCTCATCATTGAGCGCTTTTTTCATAATAGAATTTAATTTTGATTAAACTAAAATTTATGAAATTAGAAAGCATCTTTTTCTTAGCCGTTTTTAGTCTAGGAAGTTTATCTTGTCAAAAAGAGGAAAATAAGTCTCAAAATAAAATTGAACAATCTGATTCTATTCCTAGTGTTAAGAATATCAAAATTGGAACGATTACGGTGCCAGATGACAAAATCGGAATAGGTTGTATTACCGAATATTATCGGAAAGAAAAAGAATATAAAGATTTAATTTTTATGCAAACTGGTGCGCCTGATGAAAAAGGTTGGCTTAACTTTTTAAACATTGATGGAAAACAAATTGAATTTTATACAAAAGAATCTAGTTCCGGAGAAAATGATGACGAAAATAAATTCACTATTAAATTAGAAGACGACAATTACCAAGTAATAATTGATGCCATTATAGGAGAAGTAAGTATTGACAGTGACACGGCGCAAGCCCACGGAATAATAAAAGTTACCAATAAAAAAGCAAAAGCAACAGGCTCAGCAGAATTTAAGGGAGGAACTGGTTGCTAAGCTTTCAAAAACTTAAAATTAAAAAGGGAATTTCAGTAATGAGATTCTTTTTCTGTTTAAACAAAAAAACACCTACTAATTAAAGTAAGTGTTTTAGTAAAGAAGCTCCTCCTGCTGGGCTCGAACCAGCGACCCTCTGATTAATCCCGAAGTTTCGGGACTCTAACCAACTGACTAAGTGTTCCGTCTGGACTAAAATCTGGATCGACGAGCTTTTCTATAATCTTTCTACTATGCTGTTTTTTAATAAATCGCTCAATGGAGATAGCTTCTTTTTCTTGATCTCCGCAAGAAAAAAGTGCAGCAAGCTTCCAAGGTCGATGTTTGGATGTAAACGTATTAAAGCTGTTTTGCTCGTTATGTTGTTGCAATCTTAATTCTATGTTAGAAGTATATCCAACATAATAAAGATTTGCAGTTTCCGAGTAAAGAATGTAAATAAAATACATAATTAAATGTACAAAAAAACACCTACTAATTAAAGTAAGTGTTTTAGTAAAGAAGCTCCTCCTGCTGGGCTCGAACCAGCGACCCTCTGATTAACAGTCAGATGCTCTAACCAACTGAGCTAAGGAGGAATGTTCTTCGTTTGAAGTGGTGCAAATATAAAAATTAATTTGTTTCAAATCAAGCCTATCATGCTTTAATAAAGAAAAAAAATCAAAAAATTCTTATCTGTTTGATTCTGAATTAAAAAAAATTAGATAAGTCTGTTTGATTTTGATTCAATCAGGAATTTTAAAACAAAAAAGACTCACATTTCTGTAAGTCTTTTAGCTCCTCCTGCTGGGCTCGAACCAGCGACCCTCTGATTAATCCCGAAGTTTCGGGACTCTAACCAACTGACTAAGCCTCTCCAGTGAACTAAAACCTGGATTGAAAATTTTTTCAACTAACTTTAATGTACAAAAAAAACACCTACTAATTAAAGTAAGTGTTTTGTAAAAAAGCTCCTCCTGCTGGGCTCGAACCAGCGACCCTCTGATTAATCCCGAAGTTTCGG